>CAMNKQ010000055.1 GCA_946542465.1 uncultured Clostridia bacterium
TGGCCAAGGGCTGGGAGCGGTTCACGATCATGCACAAGGATCGCAAGGTCGCGGCTATCCGCGAGGACGGCACCTGCACGATCTATGCCCCGTCCTTTATGCCCTACAATCTCTATCTGGAGACGGCGGATGATCTGGACACGCGGCTCAACAACCTGAACAATTTCTACTATTGGTGTTCCTCCCGCGTCCTGACCCTGGATCGCCGATTCGCCAAGGAGATCCTCAACAGCATTGGAGCCAAGCAGGCCGCGACGGATCGCGACCGCGCTGCCATCGCAATTTCTTATCATGGGCTGAGCCTGACCGACGTGTACTGGATCAAGTTCAACCGCGAGAACGTCAGTTTTGCCGACCTCAGCCTGTTCCGGCATTCCCTGTCCGGGGCCTTTGCCGACGTCAGTCTGAACGGCCGGTCGCTTACCGTTCAGAACGCGGAGCTGCTGAAGCCCAACGACGCGGCCGGGGACATCGGGACTCAGGGCGTCGCACCGAAGGCATGGATTCGGGAGAATGGGACATTCTATCTCCTGAAGAACGGCGATGAGCGCGACGTAAAGGCCGAACTGCTGGCCTCGAAGATCGCGTGCTGCTTCCGGGCCGAGAGTGTGGCCTATGAGCCGTCCACCTTTGAGGGCAAGCCGGTTTCCCGGAGCCGCATCATCACGTCCGAGGGCGAGAGCCTCGTCTCCATGGAGGCGGTGGACGTGTACTGCGTCAGTCATGAGCTGGATCGGGACGCCTTCGTGCTGAAGAAGGACGCCTACGCCTATCACATGATGAACCTGATCGACTACCTGGTGGGCAACACTGACCGGCACTGGGGTAACTGGGGCTTCCTAGTCAGCAACGACACAAACAGGCTGGAAAAGCTCTACCCCCTGATGGACTTCAACAAGTCCTTCCTGGCCTATGATACGATCGACGGCGCCCGCTGCCAGACGAGCAGCCGGAAGCTCTCCCAGCGAGAGGCGGCCCTAGAAGCTGTCCGCGCCGTGGGCCTGAACCAGATCGCCAAGGTTGAACCAGAGTGGTTTGAGGATTCTGCTATCCGGGATATGTTCTTCCGGCGGCTTGACGCGGTTAAGGAAGAAGTTCAGGTTCACTGAATTGTTGATCGGATGGCTTGTTCAAGCTATAACTGCTTGTACACACAAAAGGCACCCGGGGAACTGTTTATATCCACGTTCCCTAGGTGCCTGATCGTTGCGGACTGTATGTTATCCTATATCAGTGATACCGGTCACTTTTCCTGTTTCTTAATCCACTCCAGCAAGCTGTCACGTGTCACGAGCAGTCGACGTCCGATCTGCAGGGTTGGGAAATCGGCGCTGCGAAGCAGGCAATAGCTGGTTGCTCTGGATATGTTGAGTGCACCGGCTAAATCGCCCGCATTCAGAACGGTTGGAAGGTCATCGAAAGAATTGAACCGCGGTTTGCTTTCCTTCCGATTTTTCTTTTTCTCATCCAGCGTGTAGATGAATTCATCCAAAACCATCTCCTCTGCGGAGACTCGCGCGGCATTCGTCTCCTGTACCCAACGGAGCTGATCCTCGGCTTTCAGTTTCTCTGTGATTCCCCGCTGAACCGAGAGCTGCACCACGATCTGGTCAAAGCGTTTCTGAGCCTCCTGTTCGACCTGAGCCAGATGCTTGTCCAGTTCACCCGTGAGCATCCAACTGGAATAGAGTGCTTTGTGGTTGTCCATCAGATAGTGTTTGCGCAGCAATCCCCACTTGCCGAGAGGTGCGGTTTCTGCTATACTCAATTCGGGAATCAGACAATCATTGGTCATTTTGTAGGTTCCTCCGATGCTTTCAAACGTTGTATTTTTCATGTTTTTTCCTCCTGTAATTGTACCCTTACCGCTACCCTTACGGGAACGCAAATAAACATTTTTTACTTGTTGACAGGTTGGGAAAATCGACGTTTTTTTATAATTTACTTGCTTTTGCAGATAAAAAAGTTCAACGCAGATGTGCTCTGCTCTTCGAATCCTTCTCCCGCTGCCAAAAAAGCAGTTCGCCCATCCGGGCGGGCTGCTTTTTTATGCTTTCTATTGATTTGTGTGGTTTTCTGAGTAAAATAGAGATTGAAATGTCGATTCTATCGAAGCGTGCAAAAGCACACGATAATACCGAAAGGAGCAGCTATGCACATTCTGGAAAATACGGCGCTTTCCCTCGCGATTGCGGATAAGGGCGCGGAACTGAGCCGCGTGTGGGACAAGGAGCTGGGCTGCGAGCGGCTTTGGAGCGCCGATCCCGCCGTGTGGAACCGCCACGCCCCCATCCTCTTCCCCTTTGTGGGAAAGGTCATCGACGGGAAATATCGCCTGAACGGCCGGGAATACGAGATGAAGACCCAGCACGGCTTCGCCCGGGATCTGGACTTCGTCTGCACGGAGGAAGGGACGGACTCGCTCTGCCAGGTGCTCTGCTCCACGGCCGAGACCAAAGCGCGCTACCCCTTTGACTTCCGCCTGCAGGTGCGCCATCGGCTGGACGCGGAAAACCCGCGCCTGCTGCACATCGAGTGGGAGATCAGCAACACCGGCGGCGAGACCATGTACTACGCCATCGGCGGCCACCCCGGCTTCCTGCCGCCGGAGGGCGCAAGAAAAGAGGACTGCCTTCTCGGCTTTCCCGGGAAATCGGAGCTGCACTATATCAGCGCCAACCCCGCAGGCTTTGCCCTTCCCGACACGGTCCACACGCTGCGCCTTTCCGATTCCCGCGTCCCCTACGGCGCGACGCTGCCGGAGACCTGGATCTTCGAGGAGCACCAGCTTGACGCGGTGCAGCTTCTCCGCCCCGACGGGAGCCCCTGGGTGACGCTGCACTGTGAGGCCTTCCCGATCCTCGCCGTCTGGGCCAAGGCCGAGGGGCCTTTCGTCTGCCTGGAGCCCTGGTGCGGCCGCACCGACGACGAGGGCTTCACCGGGGAGATCGCGGAGAAGGTCTGCGAGGAAGCCCTCGCCCCCGGCGAGACAAAGCGGATCCCTTACCGCATCGAGTTTCACCGGTAAATACTGAAACGGAGCCCGGCCGCACGGTCGGGCTCCTTGCTGTGTCTGTTGGTTTACATAACTTTGTTGTCTTCCTGCTCCAGGAAGTTCAGCACCTGCTCCCGGCTCCGAAGCGCCGTGCCGGCCCCCACGGCCGTGGTGCAGATGGCGCCGCAGGCGTTGGCAAAGCGGAGGGCTTCGGCGGCCCCGGCTCCGCGCAGGATCTCCGAGGCGAAGCCGGCGGCGAAGTTGTCCCCGGCCCCGGTGGCATCCACCGCGTGGATGCGGCAGGGCGGCAGAAACAGCTCCGTCGCGGCATTTTTCAGATAGCAGCCCCGGGCGCCCAGCTTGATGATGACGGTCCTGACGCCTCGGTCCAGGAACACATTGGCCATCTCCTCCACCCTTTCCTTCCCGGAGTAGTAGCGCGCCTCGTCCTCGTTGGGGGTGATATAGTCGATCAGCGGAAGGGAATCCTTCAGATCCTCCAGGGTCAGAAAGCGGAAGTTCGGCAGCTTGGTATCGGCAAAGACCAGCTGCCCGGCCTCTTTCGCAGCTTGGAGCACAGCGTGGATGATCGCCGGATCGTCAAAGGGCGCGCGGAAAAGAGAACCCAGCATCAGCGCCCGGGCCCCGGTAAAGCGCTCCGCCGTCCGCTCGGGGTGGAAGTTGTAGCGGTGGGCGCCGTTGGTGATGGACTGGCGTCCTCCGTCCTCCCGGACAAACATGGTGGTGACCGGGGTGGGATGCTCCGCCGCGTGGAGGATCAAGCTCGTGTCCACGCCGCTGCGCCGCAGCGCGGCGACGACCATATCCCCCGCCGCGTCCTCGCCGAGGGAGCAGAGGATCCCGGTTTTGAGCCCCAGCTTGGCCGCGGCGCAGGCCTCGTTCACGGCCTCGCCGCCCACATTGAGAGAGCCGGACTCAGCCCGATAACCGGAGGCCGAGATGGGCGTGGGGTCAAAGCCCCGGATGATGGAATCCACCAGCGCCACACCGACGCAGATGAGATCGTACTGCATATATAAACCTCCCCCCGCGCTCAGCGGCGCAGGATATTCTTCCAGCCGCGGAGATCCACCGGCTCAAAGCGCTTTTGCAGTTCGCGGATCAGGCGATCCCGGTCGCCCTTTTCGATGTATACATCGTATTTCCCGGGAACGCTGCCGAAGGTCACGGTCTTCTTGGTGCCCATGAGGCGCTCCAGCTCCCGGAGCATGGCCTCCCGGGTGGTATTGACATCGTAGATCTTCAAGAAGGAATAGCCCTCGTAGTCCGAGAGGTCCTTCACCACCCGGTACTCCCCGATCCAGGGCTCCGTCATCAGGCGCTCCCAGGCCGCCTCGATGCGCGCATGGCTGTCCACGATCATCAGATAGACGATATGCTCGCAATCCACCGCCGGGCTGTGGACAAAGTTCCGATAGGGCGAGGAGCGCTTGCGCTCGAACAGCTGGCGCAGGCCCTCGTTGGCCAGATCCTCGTAGCGGATGACCAGCAGGTTTTCCTCGATGCTGTTGGCGAGGAAGGGCAGCCCCTCCCGTCGGGCCCAGTCCATGATCCGTCGGGCCTGCTCCGGGCGCATGGGGCAGGAGCGAATGTAGCTGAGGCTGTTCATGTCGTAGAGGGCCGCGCCGTCCATGGTGATGATGGGATAGCGCAGATTCACGCCCTGCAGCAGTTCCCGCACCGTGGCCTGGGTCTGGGTGGTGGAGAGGGAGAACTTGATCCCCTCCTCCAGCAGCCGGTTCAGCTCCACCTTCGCATAGGGGGAGAGCTGCCGCTTCTCATCCAGGATCGTATCCAGCAGGCTGGAGACATAGAGGGTATCGGTGTTCCTCACCCGGGGCAGCTGCAGCCGGTTCACCAGCTCCGCCACCGCGACGCCGATGAAGGTGTCCAGCACGCGGTTGAAGGCGAAGAGATAGGGGTTGGCGTCCCCGATGTGGTTGACCGCCACGCTCAGGAACACGACGGCGGAGAAATAGGCCGCCTCCCGCACCTTGAGCACGACCGTGGAGTAGATCACCACGCCGACGAAAAGGCCCATCAGCCCATAGTGCAGCAGCTCATCCGGCACGCCGTCGCTGATGAGCTCCAGCTCCAGCAGCAGCACCAACAGGCCCCAGAAGGCGCCGATCAGCGTGCCGACCACGCGCTTTTGCGCCACCTGGCCCATCTGCCGCCGGTAGGGCTGCATGCACTGGAGGGCGGCGATGACCGAATAAAAGGGAATGCCGTGCCGGCCGCGCAGCAGATAGATCACAAAGCAGAGCCAGACCGCCGCCATGGAGCGGAAGATCCGCTGTCCGGGGCGGGGCAGACGGTCGCTCAATCGCACGGACAGCCCTCCTCATCCAGAAAGCGGACACGCCCGCTTTGAAGCTCATAGAGCGCGCCGAGGAGGCGCAGTCCCTGTTCCTCACCCGCGCGGATGGCGAGGCTCTCCTCAATGCGCCGCAGGCTGTGGCGGACATTGAGACAGCTGGCGCGCCGGGGATCCCGCTCCTCGCCGATGGCCTCCCGGATCTCATCGGTGATGAACTTGATATAGCCGTCCGGATCATGGCGGATGGCCGCCTCCACCGCGCCGCAGTGGTCGTGCCCCAGCACCAGGACCAGCGGGCAGCCCAGATGCTCCGCGGCATACTCGATGCTGCCCAGCTGGTGATTGTCGATGACGTTGCCCGCCACGCGGATCACAAACAGCTCCCCGATCCCGGCGCTGAACAGGCTCTCCGGCAGGACGCGGGAGTCGGAGCAGCAGATCACGATGGCATAGGGCTTCTGCCCCTGCTCACAGCTTTTCAGCCGCAGGCGGGGGGACACGTCGCCCAGGGGCGTCTCCCGAGCGAGAAAGGCCTCGTTTCCGCGCCGGAGCTTCGCCAGCGCCTCCTCGGCCGTACAGGTAAAAGAAATCATGGTTTCGACCTCACAGGAAATAATGGTGTGATTATACCACTCCTCGCCCGGCGCCGTCCATTTTTTCTCTTGGCGAAGCGGGAAAAACATGCTATGCTGAAGGCAGAAACGCAACACGGAGGCAGAAAAGATGAACCACGTTTTACTGGAGGTCTGCTGCGGCAGCGCAGATGATGTGATCGAGGCCTGGAAGGCGGGCGCCGACCGAGTGGAGCTGAACTCCGACGTGTTCCACGGCGGCCTGACCCCGACGGTGGGCTCCCTGCGGGTGGCCAAGCGGGAGACGGCGCTGCCCATCATGACCATGGTGCGGCCCCGGGAGGGCGGCTTCTGCTACACGGAGGCGGAGTTTGCCGTCTGTCTGGAGGACGCGCGGGTGCTGCTGGAAAACGGCGCGGACGGCCTGGTCTTCGGCTTTCTGAGGCCCGACGGCCGGCTGGACCGGGAGCGGACGGCCCGCCTGGCCGCCATTGCCCGCGAGGCTGGGAAAGAGGCGGTGTTCCACCGGGCGATCGACGTGGTGCCCGACTGGCGGGAGACGCTGGATGCGCTCATCGAGCTGGGGATCACCCGGGTGCTCACCAGCGGACAGGAGCCGGACGTGGCCTATGGCACCGCCACCGTGCGGGAGATGATCGCATACGCCGCCGGGCGGATCCAGATCCTGCCGGGCGCGGGGGTGACGCCGCGGAACATGGCCCGCATTCTCGCCGAGACCGGGGCGAAGCAAGTCCACGTGGCCGCCCAGCGCAGCTGCAGCGACACCTCGGCCAACAACAACCGCGCCATCTTCTACGGCGGCTGCCTCTATCCGCCGGAGGACCGCTTTGCCATGACCGACCGGGGCGTGATCGCCTCGATGGTCCAGTCGCTTCGATAAACAGGCAGGGCCCCGCAGCGTTTTTGCTTGCTGCGGGGCCCTGTTTCATTCATACTCCAGATACGCGCCCTTCATCGGGGAGGCGGCGTGTTCGCTGAAGAGACGCAGGACGCCGCGCTGATACTTGCGCGCCTTGGGCTGCCAGCGCTTGCGCCGCTCGGCCAGGATGGCGTCGATCTCCTCGGGAGAGCGGCGCTCCCCTTTCACCCCCACGATGGCCAGCACGCGCTTCGGCAGGTCGATCTCAATGAGGTCATCCTCCTCCACGAGGGCGATGGGGCCGCCGACCTGGGCCTCGGGGCTGCAGTGGCCGATGACCGGGCCGGTGGAGGCGCCGGAGAAGCGCCCGTCCGTGATGAGGGCGATGGCGCGGCCCAGCTCTCTGTCCGTGCTGATGGCCTCGCTGGTGTAGAACATCTCCGGCATGCCGGAGCCCTGGGGACCCTCATAGCGGATGAACACCGCGTCCCCCTTTTGCACCCGGTGGTGCAGCACCGCGTCCAGGCACTCCTCCTCGCTGTCAAAGGGCCGGGCGCGGAGCAGGGCGTGGAACATCTCCTTCGGGCAGGCGGTGTGCTTGATGACCGCCCCTTCGGGCGCCAGATTGCCCTTGAGCACCGCGACGCTGCCCTCCGTGCCGATGGCCCTGTCAAAGGGGCGGATGATGTCCTCCCGGCGCAGCCGCAGGCCCCGGCGGGCGTTGGAAGCCTCCAGCAGGGCCTGGCAGCGCTCGTAAAAGCCGTTCTCCCGCAGCTCCTCCAGGTTCTCCCCCAGGGTCTTGCCGGTCACGGTCAAGGCGTCCAGGTGCAGCACACCCCGCAGTTCCTCCATGAGGGCGGGTACGCCGCCGGCATAGTAGAAAAACTCCGCCGGCCAGCGTCCGGCCGGGCGCAGATCCAGCAGGTAGTGGGCGCCCCGGTGGAGCCGGTCAAAGCTATCGCCGTCGATGCTGAGGCCGAATTCATGGGCGATGGCGGGCAGATGCAGCAGCGCATTGGTAGAGCCGGAGATGGCCGCATGGACCAGGATCGCGTTCTCCAGGCTCTCCGTTGTCACGATATCGCTGGGGCGCAGGCCCCCCAGCGCCAGCGCCACCGCCTGCTGCCCGGCGCGGTAGGCATAGTCCAGGAGATCAGGGCTGGTAGCCGGGAGCAGCGCGGAGCCCGGCAGCGCCAGGCCCAGCGCCTCGGCCAGGATCTGCATGGTGGAGGCGGTGCCGATGAAGCTGCAGGCGCCGCAGCTGGGACAGGCGCTGCGCTTGGCCCAGTTCAGCCGCTCCTCGTCGATCTCGCCCCGCTCGTATTGGGCCGCGTACATGCCCAGCTGCTCCAGCGTCAGCAGCTCCGGCCCGGCGCTCATGGTGCCGCCAGGGACCATGACGGAGGGGATGTTGACCCGGGCCATGCCGATGAGATTGCCGGGCATGCCCTTGTCGCAGCTGGCCAGAAAAACGCCGCCGTCAAAAGGCGTGGCGTTGGCGTGGATCTCGATCATGTTGGCGATCATCTCCCGGCTGGCCAGGCTGAAATTGATGCCGTCCGTCCCCTGGCTCTCGCCGTCGCAGATGTCGGTGCAGAAATAGCGCGCGCCGCGGCCTCCCGCCTCGGCGATGCCCCGGCGGGCGGCCTCCACCAGCCTGTCCAGGTGCCCGGAGCCGGGATGGCTGTCGCCGAAGGTACTCTCCACCAGGATCTGGGGTTTTGCCAGCTCCTCCTCTGTCCAGCCTGTTCCCAGGCGCAGAGGATCCAGCTCCGGCGCGAGCTTGCGCAATTTCTGGCTTGTCAGTTCCCGCATGGTTTTCCATTCCGCCTTTCTTTTCCTTTTTGTTGTTATATCACAGTACCCTCTCTCTGCCAAGCGCAGCCCTGGCCGACAAACAGGCAAATGCCCCCGAACCAGGTCCGGGGGCATTTGCCTGTCAATGGTCTCTCAGCCGTAGAGGAAGGCGCGCAGGCGATCGGTCTCGTACTGGAAGTCGCAGTTCTGGTTGTTGTTGTCCGGCACGGCCATCTGCTCGGCCGTCGCGCCCAGGAACTTGGGGGCGCTGAGCAGGATGGAGGTGATCTCCGCCTTGCTCAGGTCGGTGTGGATCAGGGGCAGGATGGTCTCGGCCAGGCCGTTGAGCTCGGAGAGATTCATGTCCTTCACCTGGTTGAGGATGGCCTGCACCGTCGTCCGCTGGCGGGCAATGCGGCCCCAGTTGGAGTCGATCGAGCGGAGGCGGCAATAGCTCAGCGCCGTTTTGCCGTCCATATGGTTCCAACCCGTCGGGCAGCCCAGCGCCCAGGCCTCCGCCTCGCTGAGCTCGATATCGATACCGCCCACGGCATTCACCAGCGCGGAAAAGGAATCGAAGTCCACATGGGCGTAGCCCGCGATATCCAGCAGGAAATAATCGCGCAGCAGCTGGGTGGTGAGCTCCGCGCCGCCATAGTGGAAGGAGTGGGTCAGCAGCTCGGTCCCCACGCCGGGGACGTCCATCATGATGCCGCGCTCAAAGCTGATGAGCTTGATGTCACCGGTCTTTTTGTTCAGCGAGCAGAGCATCGTCACGTCCGCGCGCCCGGGATCCGAGGTGTTGGGGATGCGATAGTCCGAACCGATCAGGAGCACATTCACGATGTTCTTGCTGGTTTTGACCTCGCCCTGGGCCCGGTTGCCCGACTGGATGCCGGTGATGCCGCTCTCCTGGATGGCCTGCCTGATGCTCTCGGCATCGGCTCTCACCTGCTCGACCAGGGATTCGCCCGCCGAAACCAGGCTCTCGCTCTTGTCGGCGAAGTCGAGGTGGTTGAGCATCGAATTATAATACAGCGCCGCCGCGGCGAAGGCCAGCAGGATCAGGCAGAGCAGGACCAGGAACACCCGGCCCGCCACGTTCTTTTTCTTTCTATGTCTGCGCCGCCGCCGGGATTTCGGGGGCGGTGTTTTTTCGGGATGGGGTCTCTTTTCAGGCATGGTTTCACCTCCCGTAAGGGTTGTTCTGTTATAGCACCTGGCAGCCCTGTCTGTCAAGGCCGCGGTCCCTTAATTCTTCTTAATACGGATACCTGATAGAAATCTCGGAATCTTTCCGGCAGAATTCGCACCATACTCCGTTGAAGCCCTTGACCATATATCTCCATTATGCTCTGCGGGCTTCGCCTCGTCTGGCACAAATTCTGCTCGGAAATCTTTACCGACCTTTCTATCAGGTATCCGTATAAAAAGCCGCGAAACGGCGTGTTTCGCGGCTTTTTGGTATTAAACTTCAAGGCTGCGCAGCAGCGCTTCCACCCGCTCGGCCAGATCCTTCAGTGCTCCCGGCTCAAAGGGGCTGGGGAAGCCGGCCTCGGCGAGCAGATCGGTCCAGACCTTTTCGCCGCCCTGGCGACTCAGACGCAGATAGCGGGCAAAGGCGTCGTCATAGTCCTCGCGGCTGGCCAGCAGGAACTGGAAGGCCGCGGTCTGGGCCAGGCAGTAGTCGATGTAATAGAAGGGGGATTCGTAGATGTGCATCTGGTACTGCCAGCGGGTGCCCTTCTCCAGGTAGGGCATGCCCTCCACGGAGATGTGGGGCCGAAACTGCTTTTCCAGCTCCAGCCAGGCGGCGTCCCGCTCGTCCGGGGTCATGTCGGGATTTTCATAGACGATGTGCTGGAAGGCATCCACAATGGTGCCGTAGGGGATGAAGGAGAAGGATTCCAGCGCGTGCATGAACTTGTATTTCTCGGCATTTTCCCCGAAGAACTTCTCCATATAGGGCCAGGCGAAGAACTCCATACTCATGGAGTGGGTCTCGGCCGTCTCCATGCCGCCGCAGCCCAGCTCCAGGGCGA
>CAMNKQ010000056.1 GCA_946542465.1 uncultured Clostridia bacterium
AAGAACCAGTCCTGCAGGGTGGAGGTGGAGACGGAAGCGTCGCAGGCCTCGTTGCAGGTGACGACCAGGGGCGCGTAGTCGGGCACGTCGTCCAGGACGAAGATGCCGGACTCAGCCTGGCACATGGGGCAGGGGTCGCCGGGCAGGCCGATGGACTGAACGGCGTCGATGTAGTTGAGAACCACGTGGGAGTTGACGTGGCAGGTGACGAAGTAGGGGATCATCTCCAGAGGCACGTTCTGGAACTTGTCGCTCCAGGGATAGAACATGCCGCCCCAGACGGTCTCATTATGGGCAAAGGTGTGCTTGTAGATATCGTTCTGCTTGCCGCCGTGCAGACGGGTATCGGCGGCGAACATGCGCTGGAACTGACGGATGGTGGTGCTGACCATGCCGCGATAGTGCCAGGCGGAAGCCGCCATGGCCTCGCCGCGCATGCCCTGCAGGCCGCGGTCGAACCAGTGGAGAACGGGCAGGTAGGTCTGGCCGACCCAGCGGTAACGCCACACGCCCTTGGCAAAGTTGACCAGGCCGCCCATGACCATGACGTCCTTGACCATAAAGATGTAGTTGTACAGCCAGATCATGTAGAAGTAGTACATGGTGTCCTTGACGCCACGCCACTCTCTGTGCTTATAGAGGCCGGTCTTGTCTTCAAAAAGCTCGCCGATACGGCGGCCGCCCTCGTCGGCGGTGTGGGGTCTGCCGTACCAGAAATTCTCAGCGGTCTTTTTCAGACCCTCTTTTTTCATCACGGCAACCTGCTTGGAGAAGCTCTCCTTCAGGCCGGAAACATCGAATTTGATCGCCATATTACTTGCCCTCCTGGATGTGCTTGATTTCTACGCTCTCAACGAAGGCCTGGAAACGGGTACGCAGCTGGCCGGAGGCGGAGTTGATGTACTCCTTCTCAATGGAGCAGACGGGAAGACCAAAGTCGCGGTTGAGGATGACGGTGTCGATGACGCGCTCATAGCTCCAGTACTCGCAGAACTTGTTGGAGGCGATGATGACGCCGTCGGCATGGTACTCTTTGGCCAGATCCGCGATGCGCTTTTTGCGCGCGCGCATTTCGTCCTGGGGCATGAAGCGCGGGCAGTTGGAGGTGGACAGATAGTGCTTGGCGATGGCGAAGACGGGATCCACACCCTCGGGCAGCTCGATGATCTGGCGGCTCTCCACGGAGCCGTAGCAGTAGCGGTCGCAGACGACGCGGGCGCCGCAGCTCTCCACCAGCTTGGTGAAATCGGGATCGTCGTTCTCGGAGCCGGCCAGCACGACCTTGCAACGGAACTCCTTCTTCAGATCGGGCTCGCGGGTCTTGAGCTCTTCCGCGGTCTCACGCAGATAGGGAAGGATCAGGTACTTGGGACATGCCAGGGTGCACAGCTGGATCACATGGTACTCATAGCCGGTGATGGTGGGGTTGTCCAGCTTGCGGTAGGAGCCGATCTCCTGCATGAGGCGGGAGACCTCGTTCTGCTGCTCGACAGCGGCGCGGATCGCATCGTCGGATACGTCGATGCCGAAGTGGTTGTGCAGCTCGCCCAGCACGTGCACGCGCAGCTGCTCGGCGAAATGCTCATAGCTGATCTGGTTGTTTTTGAAGGGAACGTCGGTAAAGCTGCAGAAGAAATCATCGTTGTCGATGATGCGCATATCCTGAACGGAGTCCAGGTGCTTCTGCTCCAGGTGCTCCTGGAAACGGCAGGTGGCGGTGCAGGTCTCGGTTGCCATCTGGGCGTCCAGGAAGTTGAAGCCGCCCTCAAGAGCGCGCTCCATCAGGCTTCTTGCGTAGTGACATACGCGAGAGGACATGTAGTAGGTCGCGATGTCGGGGGACGTGCAGCGCGGCGCTCTCAGACGGACGGAGAAGCAGCCGGGCAGGTCGAGAAGCACTTCAGGCATAAAATAGCAGGTGTAGCCGATGGCCCGCTTGCCATCCGCCTTGGCCTGCTTTACCAAGTCGTTGTTGGCTTCCTGAAGCAGATTCTCAAAGTAGATCAGATGCTTGAGATCTTTCACAGATAACCCTCCATGTTTTCTTCTTCCTGTTAGGGGGCGCAGCGAGAGACAGGCCCCCCACTTTCACGCTTCTTATTATAGTCACATGTCAGAAGATTGTCAATTAAATTCCCGTTGTTTTGGACAAAAAAGGACGGAATTACGGCGTTTGCACTATACATTTTTGCTTATTTGTCTAAAAAATGTCCTGCTTTTGGAAAAGCGGCCGGAGCGGCTTTTTTGCGGCCGCTCCGGTTAATAATTCCTACTATTTTTGTGGTGTTTTCAATCCAGCCGCGCCGTCTGAACATAGCGGCGGATCGCGGCCTCATCGGCCATGGCCTGGCCCTGTATCATCTCCGGCCGGCCGCCGCCGCGCCCGCTCAGGGCCTGGTTGATGGCCCGGCTGCCCCGGCGCAGATCGCAGTGGAGGCTGCCGATGATGTAGCGGTAGCCGTCCGCGTCGCTGCCGGAGAAGGCCGCGGCAAAGCCGCCGCAGCGGGGCATCATGCGGTTGACCAGCTCCCGCATGGCGATCTCGTCCAGCTCCGGCACGAAGGCGCAGAGGTTGCCCTCGGTCTCGGGGAAGGCGGAGGCCAGGGTCTCCACCAGGCGCAGGTTCAGCGCGGCCACCCGCTCCTTGAGCCCGTCCCGCTCCGCCAGCAGCCGCTCCACCGCCGGGGCGATGGCGTCCCGCGGAACGCTCAGCAGGGCGGAGATGGCCGCGGCGCTCTCCTGCCGGCGGGCATAGTCCTCCATGGCGTCCAGACCGCAGAGCACGCTCAGGCGGGTGCCGCCCCGGTGCCGCTCGGCATTGAGGATCTTGACGGCGCCGATCTCCCCCGTGCGGCGCACATGGGGCGCGCAGCAGGCACACAGGTCGATCCCCGGGATGCCCACCAGGCGCACCGCGCCGCTGAGCTCCTTTTTGCTGCGGTAGCTCAGGCTCTCCAGCTCCGCCGCCTCCGGGAACCAGGCCCGGATGGGCAGGTCGGAGCGCACCGCCTCGTTGGCCAGGCGCTCCACCTTTTCGATGTCCTCCCGGCTCAGCTCGCCGCTGTAATCCATGCTCATGCACTCTTCGCCCATGTGGAAGCCCACGTTCTCAAAGCCGAACAGGCCGTGGATCAATCCGGAGACCACATGCTCGCCGGAGTGGTTCTGCATCCGGCGGTGGCGCTGCTCGCCGTCCAGGCGGCCGGAGTAGCACTCCCCCACCGTCAGGGGCTTGTCCGTATAGTGGAGGATGCGCTCCTCCTTCTCCTGCACGTCCCGCACCCGGGCCGGGCCCAGGCTGCCGGTGTCCGCCGGCTGGCCGCCGCCCTCCGGGAAGAAGGCCGTGCGGTCCAGCTCCACGACCCAGCCCTCGCCCTCGGGGCGGCAGTCGGTCACCACGGCGTCAAAGTGAAAAAGATGGCTGTCCAAATAATAGAGTCTTTCTGTCATGTCATTCGCCTCAGAGTTCCCGGATGATCTTGTCGGCCACCGCAAGGCAGAGCTCGGAGGTGTGCTGCAGAGCCACACCGAACTCCTCGCCGCCGCCCATAAGCCCGTCGGAGACGGTCTTGATGAGCAGGCAGGGCACGCCGCTGCGGTTGCAGGTCAGGACCACGGCCGCCGCCTCCATCTCGCAGATGTCGGCGTCCCAGCGCTCGTGCAGGGCGGACTTGGCCGCCGGGCCGTCCACGAACTTGTCCGCCGAGGCGCAGGTGACCCGTTTGAGCTCCGGCGCGATGGCCACGGCCCGCTCGATCAGCGCGGTGTTCAGGGGCAGATACACGTCCGGGTACTCCGCGTACTGGCCGGGCAGGGTGCCGTCGTAGGCGCTGGTGTCGAAGTCGTAGTGCACGACCCGCTCCACCACGCAGGTTTTGGTCTGGGCCATCTCCGCCGTGAGACCGCCCACCACGCCGAAGTTGACCACCAGCTCCGCGCCGTAGCGGTCGATGAGCAGCTGGGTGGCCGCCGCCGCGGCGATCTCCCCGGCGCCGGATGAGATCACATGCAGGGTATAGCCGTGCATGTCGTAGGTATAGACCTGAAAGCCGCTGCGCGTCTCGCTCTTTTCCGCCGTGCCGTAGCGGCTGAGCACTGCGCCCATTTCCACCGCCACCAGCATTCCGATTGTTTTCATTGTCAACATTCCTCCTGAGAAGCACCGGCCGCAGAGCCTTGGCGCCCCGCGGTCGGGATCATTCTTTGCTTTGTTACGGCCGAATGCCGCCATCGTTCAGATAAGCGTCCACCACCAGCAGCCCGGCCGCTTTATCCTCCAGGCGGTGGTTATAGGGGCTGCGCTCGATGCGCACCCGGTGGCGTCCGTCGATGCCCTTTTCGATCTCCCGCAGCAGGCGGGAGAGGCAGGCGGCATTGTCGAACATCCGCCCATAGAGGACGATGGCCCCCGGATCGACCAGGTAGACCAGGGTCTTGACCACATCGCCCAGCGCCGTCACCGCCCGGTCCAGCAGCGCGTCGATGGCCGCGTCGCCCCGCTCGGCGGCCTGGAGCACGTCCTCGATCGTCACGTCCTCCGGCGCTTTCTCCCGGGTGAGGGCCCAGAAAACCGGCGTCTGCGCCTCCGAGCGCAGGGCCAGGGCGTCCTCCCGCAGGGCCGAGGGGGAGGCGACCGTCTCCAGACAGCCCTTCTTGCCGCAGGAGCAGCGCTTGCCGCCCCGGCGCACCACCGGGATATGCCCGATCTCCGCGCACTGGCGGGAGACGCCGGGCCAGATCTGCCGGTTGATGGAGAGGGCCGCGCCGATGCCCACCTCGCAGCGGAGGAAAAACTCACTGCTCTCGTCCTCGTCCCGGTCGAAAAACAGCTGTGCGGAAAAGAGAGCCCGCACGTTATTGGCCATGACCGTGGGGAAGCCGGTCGCCTCCTCAAAGAGGCGGCAGAGGGGCACGTCTCTCTTATCCAGCATGCCGAAGCTGTCGCTGAGGGTCCGGCCGTCGGCGGAGGTGATCCCCCGCACGGCAAGGCCCAGGCCGATCACCCGCTCCGCCTCCAGGCCGTGCTCCTCCGCCAGGGCCAGGAGCCGCCCGGACAGCAGGGCCACCGTTTCTTCCGCCGAGGCGGCGGGCGGCAGCTCGACCGGCTCGGAAAAGAGGACGCTCCCGTCCAGCCAGACGGCGGAGACGATGGCCTGCCGCAGGTTCAAGAGGATCCCCAGGGCGCAGCGGTGGTGCGTGTTCAGCTCCACCAGGATCTCCCGTCGGCCCGCGCTCTCGCTGGGCACCGTGCCGCTCTCCACCAGCAGTCCCTCCCCCAGCATTTCACCCACGATCTTGGTGATCGCAGCGGGGGTGAGCTTGATGTTCTCGGCCAGGCGCTTGCGGGACATACCGCCCTTTTCATGCAGGATGCGGAGAGCGGCGCTGCGGTTGGTACGCTTGATGTCCATCATATTGTCGCCCTCGTAAGGCACGGTATTTCCCCCTTTCGGATTCATTGAAAATGTGCGTTTCCCGTTGCGGATAAACGATAAAGCCTTAATGCCGCGCCGTCTTCACGGGCGGGACCTTGCCCTCGTGGTGGATCCGGCTGCGCAGCAGCAGGATCGCCGCGCCGGCCAGCACCACCAGGATGCCCAGGAGCTTTTTCGTCGTGAGCTCCTCATTCAGGAAGAACACGCCGATAAAGCAGCTGACCACCGGCATCAGCAGCAGGCAGAGCTTGACCACCCAGACCTCGTAGCGCTTGAGGTTGCGGTAATAGAAGAAATAGATGCCCGTCTGGGCCAGGCCTCCCAGGACCACCAGCCACCAGAAGCCGGGGATGGTGTTGAAGTGCTCCGGCCGGAAGTTCCCGGCCAGGGCGGCGCTGGTGCCGAACAGGAGCAGCACCACAAAGTTGTTGTAATAGGAGATCATGTCCGCATCCTCGTGATAGCGGTCCTGCGCCCGTTTGATGATGAAGGCGTTGGCCGTCACGCACATGGCGCTGAGGATGAAAAACAGATCGTAGACGTTCAGGCTCATGCTGCCGAAATCCACGCCCAGCACCAGCAGCACGCCCAGCAGCATGATCAGCGTGCCCAGCCAGTCGGAGGCGTAGAGCTTTTTCTTATAGAGGATGACCGTGACCAGGTTCACCATCAGCACATCGGTCTTCAGCAGGGCCGTGCCGGTGCTCAGGGAGCCGCCGGCATAGCCCAGGTTGGCAAAGAGATCCAGCAGAAAACCGAAGACGCCGATGATGAGCAGGATTCGCACGGCCTTGCCCTGGTGGAACAGGCGGCTGAAATTGCCGTCGGCCAGCAGCTGCACGGTCAGAAAGACCAGCGCCGAGCTGCGCAGCAGGAAGCCCGCCAGAAAGGGCGAGCCCGTCGCCGACACCAGTACCTTGCTGACCGCATAGTAGATCGACCAGGACAGCACCATCCCGCCGATCATCCAGGTGGCGTTTCGATTGTGCGCGTTCATGCCAGTGCTTCAAACATGGCGCGCAGCTTCGCCTCGTCCATCTTGACGGGGTTGTTGTTCATCAGGGGGTGGACGGCGCAGTCACGGCAGAGCTTGTCCAGATCCACCTCGCCCAGATCGCTCAGGCGGCGGCGCAAGCCGGCCAGGGCCTTGAGGGCGCGGATGCGCTCGGCCAGCTCCTCCGTGTCCCTCAGGCCGACGCGGCGGGCCAGAGCTTCCAGCCGCTCGTCGGCGTTGAGGCGCACAAAGCTGTCCAGCGTGAAGGCGCAGGCCTCGCCGTGGGGCAGATGATAGTCCTCGGAGAGAGGATAGCTGCAGGCATGGCAGGCCGCCGTCTTGGGCAGGGCAAAGCTCAATCCGCCCAGCAGAGAGGCAAAGGCCATGTTCCGGCGGGCTTCCTTGTCGCCGCCGTCCCGATAGGCCCGCTCCAGGTTCTCCAGGATGAGGCGCACGGCCTCGATGGCCATCAGGTCGGAGATGGGCTGGTGGTTCTTGCTCCAGTAGCCCTCCAGGGCGTGGGCCATGGCGTCCAGGCCCGTGTTCATCGTGGTGCGCGGCGGCACCGTGCCGGACAGCAGCGGATCGACAATGGCGGCCTTGGGCATGAAGGCCGGGTTGTTGATGGTCTTTTTCTCCGTCCCATGGCTGATGACGGAGACCTGGGTCACCTCGCTGCCGGTGCCCGCCGTGGTGGGCACGGCGAGGATGGCCAGACGCTCGGCCGGGAAGGGGCGCTCCCCGCGGTAGTACTCCAGCGCTTCGCCCTCGCCCAGGGCGATGGCCGCGGCAAACTTGGCCGTGTCGATGGCGCTGCCGCCGCCGATGCCGATCACCGCGTCGGCCTTGTGTTCCCGGGCCAGGCGGGTGGTCTCGATGACACCGGCCAGCTGCGGGTTCTGCTCCACGCCGCCGAAGACGGCGCAGATGCGATCGTCCTTCTCCATCAGCTCCTGCGCCGTGGGCGCGAAGTGCTTGCCGCAGGCGATGACGCAGCGGCTGAGCTTCAGCTCCTCCAGCACGCTGCCCAGCTCCTGAAACTTGCCCTCGCCGAAGAAGATCTTCACCGGCTGGGCATAGATGAACTCATTCCCCATAGATGCCGTCCTCGATCGCGGAGACCTGCTTGGCAAACTTGTGCATGTTCGCCGCGCGCCAGTCCTCCAGATCCTGGCACCAGTCGGTGGCCAGGAAGGTCTTGGTCATCTCCACGGCCATCTCGGGCCCGACGATCCAGCCGCCCATGCACAGGACGTTGGCGTTGTTGATGGCGCGGGCCATCTTGGCCGAGTACACGCCCTCGCAGGCCACCGCGTAGACGCCCTTATACTTGTTGGCCACGACGCTCATGCCGGCGCCGGTGCCGCAGATCAGCACGGCCTTGTCATAGGTTCCGTTCTGCACCAGAGGGGCCACCTCGCTGGCCACCTGGTAATAGGGGTGCACCTGCTCCAGATCGACGGTGCCCAGATCGTCAAAGTCGACGCCCGCCTCGAGCAGATAGGCCTTGATGGCTTCCTTCGCGCTGAAGCCGGATTTATCGCTGCCGATTGCAAGTTTCATTGTGATATTCCTCCACCTTATTTTTTATAAAATGGCCTTCCCTCCTGTCGGGGGAAGGCCAATGGATTGCCTTGTTCTTATTTCAGGGAGACGGCCTTCTTGGCGGCGGCCACCATGTCCTCCACGGTCAGGCCCATGACCTTGCGCAGATAGGGCATCTTGGCGACCTCGCCGAAGCGATCCTGCACGCCCACGGCGCAGGCGGGGATCTTCTCCTCGGCCAGAGCCTCCAGCACGGCGGAATGCAGACCGCCGATGACGTTGTGGTTCTCGATGGTCAGCACGGCGCCGGTCTTGCGGGCGGAGGCGAGCACGGTCTCCTTGTCGATGGGCTTGATGGTGTGGACGTTGATGACGTCGCAGGAAATGCCCTCGGCGGCCAGGAGATCCGCCGCCTCCAGCGCGTCCTTGGTCAGGAAGCCGGAGACAAAGATGCTCAGATCCTTGCCCTCGCGCAGGGTGTCGGCCTTGAAGAGATCGAACGTGTAGCCCTCGCCGAAGACGGTGGGCAGCTGCTTGCGGAACAGGCGCACATACACGCAGCCGTAGTACTCGTTGAGCACCGGCATGGCGGCGCGCAGCTGCACCTCGTCCACCGGCTCAAAGATCACGACGCCGGGCACGGAGCGGAGAACACCGATGTCCTCCATGCTCATGTGGGTGCCGCCGTTGAGCTCGGCGGAGATGCCGGGGTCGGTGCCGACGACCTTCACGTTCTGCTTGGCATAGGAGATGGAGATGGCGATCTGATCGCAGATACGGCGGGTGGCAAAGGGCGTGAAGCTCTCGATCCAGGGCTTGAAGCCATAGCTGGACAGGCCCGCCGCGATGGAGGCCATGTTGGCCTCGGCCACGCCGCAGTCAAACATCTGCTCGGGGAAGCGGTCATACAGCTTGCGGGTGCCGCTGGCCTTGGACAGGTCGGCGTCCAGGACGCACACATGGCGGTCCTTTTCCATCATTTCCGCAAGGCATTCAGCGTAAACAGCTCTCATTTCCATGGTCTTATTCCCCCCTGATCTCATGAATGGCGGCCTCGGCCTGCTCCTCGCTGACCGGGCAGTTGTGGTTGCCTGCACCCAGATCCACGATCCACTGAACGCCGCAGCCCTTGAGGGTGTTCAGGATGACCATGGTGGGCTTGCCGCTGCCGCGCTTGGCCTTGGCCTCGCGCACGGCCTTCTGCACCTGCTCCACGTCGTTGCCGTCGGCCACGTCGATGACGTTCCAGCCGAAAGCGGCCCACTTGTCGGCCAGGGGCGCGATGTCGTTGACCTCGGCCACGCTGCCGTCGATCTGCAGCTTGTTGTAATCGGTGAAGCCGATCAGGTTGTCCAGCTTCTTGGCCGCGGCGAACATGGCGGCCTCCCAGATCTGGCCCTCCTGGCTCTCGCCGTCGCCGATGATGGTGAAGATGGTGGCGCCGTCCTTCTCCAGCTTGGAGCCGAGGGCCACGCCCACCGCGCAGCTGAAGCCCTGGCCCAGGGAGCCGGTGGTCATGTCGATACCGGTGGTCAGGTTCATGTCGCAGTGGCTGGGCAGATGGGTACCGCCCTGGTTGAGGGTCAGCAGCTCCTTCTTATCAAAATAACCGCGGTTGGCCAGCGTGGCATACACCGCGGGGCCGGCATGGCCCTTGGAGCACACCAGGCGATCCCGTCCGGCCTTCTTCGGCTCAGCGGGGTCGATGTTCATCTCCGCGAAATACAGGACCGCCAGCAGCTCCGCCAGGGAGAGGCAGCCGCCGATGTGGCCGACGCCCAGGTGGCCGATGCAGGTCATGATATCACAGCGGATATCCTTGCAGATTTCCTTCAAATCGCAGTTCAATGTGATCTCCTCCTTATTTGATTAAAAGTCTTAATCAATTGAATAATAGTCTCTCCGGCTGCCCTTGTCAATAGGAGGCAGAGAAAAACGAAAAAATCTTTTCCTCGTCAATCGCTTGGGATTGACAGGAGGGCGATTGGAGACTATGATTGTTCACGCAGTTAAATAATTCCCTTGCGAAATATGTTTCGCAAGGGAGAGCTCGCGCTTATCGCAACGGGCATAAGCCCGTTTTGGTCGGCGCGAGGGCTCGCACACTCGCCTTAGAGTGTTTTTGAGGCGGCGAAGCTGCCTCAAAAACGATTGAAATACCCTTCGGGGTATTCATCTTAAGTCAAATCACAGTTTTCAGTCGAATTTTTTTGTGAGGTGTCCTATGAAAGACTTCAGCCTTGTCTATATCCCCGTGGGCGTGCCCACCTTCCATCTGGAGAGCGCGCAGGATCAGTTTGAGCGCAGCATCAAGCTCCTCCGCTCGGTGGACGCCAATGCCGTCTGCCCCGACAAAATGCTTTTGAACCTGGACGATCTGCGCGCCTACATGCAGGGCCTGGAGCCCGACCTGATCGTGTTCCAGAACCTGACCTTTGCCAACGCCGCCTACATGTCCGAGGTGCTGCGCCGCTTTGACTGCCCGATGCTGCTCTGGACGCTGCGGGAGCCCGTCATCGACGGCGGCCGCCTGC
>CAMNKQ010000057.1 GCA_946542465.1 uncultured Clostridia bacterium
CAGGCTGCATCCCCTCTGTCGGCAAAGCCTTTTGGCTTTGTCGACAGCTTGAGGCACAGGCCAAACGGCCTGTGCCTTTCTGTATGTCCAAATGGTGTTATGCTTTCCTGGCGGCCTCGGCGCGCTCGCGGCAGATCTCCTCCCAGCTCTTCTGACTGGCCATCAGGGCATCCAGACGGCGCATCTGCTCCGGCACGTCGATCTTCTGGGGACAGGCCCGGCTGCACTGGCCGCAGCCGATGCAGGCCCCGGCCTGCTTTTCCGGCTCCAGAGCGGCATAGCGGGCGACCAGGTTGAAGCTCTTGGCCACGGCCATGTCGTTGGCCGTGCTCATCAGCATGGGGATGTCCAGCTCCTTGGGGCAACCGGCGCAGCAGTAGCGGCAGCCGGTGCAGGGGATCTGACGGGAGAGCCGATCGGCGATCTCGGATAGAAGGGCCAGCTCCTCCTCGTTCAGAGGCTTATGCTCGGAGAAGGTCTTGAGGTTGTCCTCCATCTGCTCCAGACTCGACATGCCGCTGAGGATCATGGTCGGCTTCGGCAGCGTGCGCAGCCAGCGGAAGGCCCAGGCGGGGATGCTCTCCTCCGGGCGGAGGGCGCGCAGCCGGGCCTCGGTCTCCGCGTCAAAGGCGGCGAGCTTGCCGCCGCGCACGGGCTCCATGACCCAGACGGGCAGGCCGGCCTCCTTCAGGATCTCACACTTGCGCTTGGCGTCCTGGAGCGTCCAGTCCACATAGTTGAGCTGGATCTGGCAGAACTCCACATCCTTGCCGTAGAGGGCGAGAAACTGCTCCAGGCCCGCCGGCGCGGCGTGGCAGGAGAAACCCAGGTGGCGGATCCGCCCCTTGGCCTTCTGCTCCAGGAAGTAGTCCATAAAGCGGTTCTCCGGCTTGCCGTAGTAGCAGGCGAGGGAGTTCTCGTTCACGTTGTGCAGCAGATAGAAATCGAAGTAGTCCACGCCGCAGCGGCGCAGCTGCTCCTCAAAGATCCCCTCGGGCGTCACGGGTCTCACGCCCTTGACGTTCTGGTGGCCGGGGAACTTGTCGGCCAGGTTCCAGCTCTCCCGCGGGTAGCGGGCCAGGGATTTGCCGAGACAGACCTCGGATTTGCCGCCGTGGTAGGGGTGGGCAGTGTCGAAGTAATTGACGCCGGCGGCCATCGCCGCGTCCACCATCCGGTCCAGATGGGCCTGGTCGATGCTGCCGTCGTCCAGCACCGGCAGGCGCATGGCCCCAAAGCCGAGGGCGGAGAGAGTTTCACCTTGAAAATCGTTATATAACATGCAAAAGACCCCTTTATTCTGTAGTGTGTTCTCCTCTATTATAAAAGCAGGGCCTCTGCTTGGCAAGTGAAATTCCATATTGCCGCTTCCCCTTGCCAAGCCCGGCGGCGCTGTGATAAAGTGGAGAAAAGAGCGAGAGGAGAGGGAGACATGACGGGCAGAGAGTTTCTGGAGATCCTGCATGTGGCGGAGCGTTTGAAGGACGCTGGACGCCACTGCACCACTTCGAAGGGCAGGCCCGAGAGCGTGGCCGAGCACAGCTGGCGCATCGCCCTGATGGCCATGCTGCTGCGGGAGGAGTTTCCCGCGCTGGACATGGACCGGGTGGTGGACATGTGCCTGATCCATGACCTGGGGGAGTGCTTCACCGGGGACATCCCCACCTTTTTAAAGACCGACGCGGACCGCAAAACGGAGGACGAGCTGCTGGCAGCTTGGGTGGCGAGCCTGCCGCCGGCACTGAGCGCGCGCCTGGGGGATCTGTACCGGGAGATGGACGATCAGCAGACGCGGGAGGCGAAGCTATACAAGGCCCTGGACAAGCTGGAGGCCCTCATCCAGCACAACGAATCGCCCCTGAGCACCTGGGCGGAGAACGAATACGAGCTCAACAAGCGCTATGCCTTTGACGCCGTGGCCTTCTCCGACTGGCTCACGGCCCTGCGGCAGGAGATCCTGCGGGACACCCTGGACAAGATCGAGGCGGGCCAATGAGCGATTTGCTTCGAAGGCATCTCGTCTTCTCCGGGGACGTGCAGGGCGTGGGCTTTCGCTGGCGGGCCCGACACGCGGCCCGGGCTGTGGGCGCCACCGGCTGGGTGCGCAACGAGCGGGACGGCCGCGTCAGCATGGAGCTCCAGGGCACGGAGGAGCAGATCGACCGGGTGCTGGACGCGCTGGAGCGGGGTCTCTACATCCGCATCTGCGATGTTGAGGTGCGCCGCCTGCCTGTGGACCCGGAGGAGCGGAGCTTTGTGACGCGGGACGACGGCTGGTGAGGAATAGCCCGCCCGGTTTCGCGCAAGCACAGACAAAAAGCGGCAGATTCATCCCTTTCAAAAGAGCCCCGCTTCCCGTATAATGAAGCGTGGAAAGGGGCGCTGAGAATGCAATACGGCCATTTTGACAACGCGAAGCGAGAATATGTGATCGACCGGGTGGACCTGCCCGTGAGCTGGACCAACTACATCGGCACCGGCGACATGATGGGCGTGTTCAACCATACCGCCGGCGGCTACCTGATTTACAAGAGCTCGGAGTACCACCGCATCACCCGCTTCCGGCCCAACGGCGTGCCCATGGACGGGCCCGGCCACTATCTCTACCTGCGGGATGAGGAGAGCGGGGATTACTGGAGCGTCTCCTGGCAGCCGGTGGGCAAGCCCAAGGAGCATTTCTCCTGCCGCCACGGCCTGGGCTATGTGCGCTATCAGAGCGATTACAGCGGCATCGACGCCAGCCAGACCCTCTTTGTCGCCATGGATGATCCGGTGGAGATCTGGGATCTGCGCCTGCGCAACGACAGCGGACGGCCCCGGCGTCTGTCCGTCTTTTCCTATCTGGAGTTCAGCTTCCACCAGGTGGACATGGACAACCGGAACTTCCAGATGAGCCTCTACGCCGCGGGCAGCCGCTATGCCGACGGCGTCATCGAGCATGACCTCTATTACGAGGAGGACGGCTATCAGTTCTTTACCGGAGATTTTGAGCCCGACGGCTTTGACTGCCTGCGGGACAGCTTTCTCGGCCCCTATCGCACCGAGCGCAATCCCCTGGTGGTGGAGCGCGGGGAGACCACCGGCAGCTTCGAGAAGGGCGGCAACCACTGCGGCTGCCTGAAAAAGAGCCTGACCCTGGCCCCCGGGGAAGAGGCGCGGCTGCTCTTCCTGCTGGGCGAGGGCGGCCTTG
The DNA here is from genome assembly GCA_946542465.1 of uncultured Clostridia bacterium. Classification (GTDB taxonomy): domain Bacteria; phylum Bacillota; class Clostridia; order Oscillospirales; family Oscillospiraceae; genus Limivicinus. Next base: position 3,191 of record CAMNKQ010000057.1, read on the forward strand.
AGGCAGGCAAGGCCATGCGGAGGAAATATACTCAGGCGCGCGCCGACGAGGACTTCCGCCGCCTGGCGGCGTTCTGGGATCGCAAGCTCCGCTGCCTGCAGGTCTCTACCCCCAATGAGGGCATGAACACCGAGCTCAACATCTGGAACCTGTACCAGAGTGAAATTAACGTCATGTTTTCCCGCTTCACCTCCTTTATCGAGGTGGGCGGCCGAGTGGGCCTGGGCTACCGGGACACGGCCCAGGACGCCATGATGGTGCCCCACTCCAACCCGGACAAATGCCGTGCCCGCCTGATCGAGCTGCTGCGCGCCCTGACCCGGGAGGGCTACGGCCTGCATCTCTTCGAGCCCCGCTGGTTCGAGCCGGAGCAGAAGCGGCAGTCCTTCAAGTCCCCCACGGTGGTGCCCACGCCGGACAAGAGCCGGATCGTCCACGGCATCCAGGACGCCTGCGCGGACGACGCGCTGTGGCTGGTCTCCTCGGTGGTGCAGTTTATCCGGGAGACCGGGGACTTCGCCTTCGCGGATGAGCGTGTCACCTATGCCGACGGCGGGGAGGGCACGGTCTACGAGCATCTCAAACGCATCCTGGACTTCACCGCCCGCCAGGTGGGGCAAAACGGCATCGCCAAGGGCCTCAGGGCCGACTGGAACGACTGCTTGAACCTGGGCGGCGGCGAGAGCGCGATGGTGAGCTTCCTGCACCTCTGGGCGCTGGAGAATTTCATCGCCCTGGCGCGGCGCCTGGGCCGGGAGGCCGACGAAAAAACCTACCGGGCCCTGGCCGAGACCGTGCGGGCGCGCTGCCGGGCGGTGCTCTGGGACGGCAGATGGTTCATCCGCGGCATCACCGCCGACGGACGGAAGATCGGCACCCAGGCGGATACGGAGGGCCGGGTGCATATGGAGTCCAACACCTGGGCGGTGATCTCTGGCGCGGCCAGCCGGGAGCAGGGCCTCGCCGCCATGGACAGCGTGGATGAGTATCTCTTCACCCCCTACGGCCTGATGCTCAACGCCCCCTGCTACACGCGGCCGGACGACGGCATCGGCTTTGTCACCCGGGTGTATCCGGGCTTGAAGGAGAATGGCGCCGTCTTCTCCCACCCCAACCCCTGGGCCTGGGTGGCGGAGGCCAAGCTGGGCCGGGGCAGCCGGGCCATGAAGTTCTATAACGCCCTCTGCCCGGCGCTGCAGAACGACAAGATCGAGATCCGCCAGGCCGAGCCCTACAGCTACTGCCAGTTTGTGGTGGGCCGGGACCACAGGGCCTTCGGCCGGGCCCGGCACCCCTTTATGACCGGCTCCGCCGGCTGGGCCTACTACGCGGCCACCCAGTATCTCCTGGGCGTGCAGCCGGATTTTGACGGCCTGCGCATCGACCCCTGCGTGCCGGCGGATTGGAAAGAATTCTCCGTCACGCGTCTCTGGCGCGGGGCGCGCTATGAGATCCATGTGTTAAACCCCGACGGCGTGGAAAAGGGCCTGCGCTCTCTCACGGCGGACGGGAGAGAAGTTGCCATCGTGCCGTGCCTCCCTGCGGGCAGCGTCTGCCGGGTGGAGGTCGTCATGGGAAAGGAGCGGGACAGATGATCCATTTCGGAACCGGCGGCTGGCGCGCCATCATCGCCGATGAATTCACCAAGGCCAATCTCCGTCTGCTGACGGCGGGGCTCTGCCGCCTGATGGACAAAGAGGGCCACGCGGGCGCTCAGCTCTGCGTGGGCTATGACCGGCGCTTCCTGGCCAAGGAGGCGGCCCACTGGGTCGCGGAGGTGTTGGTGGGCTACGGCTACAAGGTGCTGATGATCAACCGCTCCTCGCCCACGCCCCTCATCATGTACACCGTCAAGACCTGGAACATGCCCTACGGCATGATGGTCACGGCCAGCCACAACCCGGCCATCTACAACGGCGTGAAGGTCTTCACCGCCGGCGGCCGGGACGCGGACCGGAGCGTCACGGACCGGATCGAGGCCGAGTGCGCCCTGGTGGATGAGGCGGAGATCCCCAGCCTCGACTACGAGGAGGCGCTGCGGCAGGGCCTGGTGGTGGAGGACAACACCGCCAATGACTATATCGACAGCATCCTCTCTCTGGTGGATGTGGAGGCCATCAAAAAAGCGCGGCTGAAGATCGCCCTGGACCCCATGTACGGCGTAAGCCAGACCAGCCTGCGCACGATCCTGGCCACCTGCCGCTGCGATCTGGAGGTCATCCACGACCGGCATGACACCCTCTTCGGCGGCAAGCTCCCCGCCCCCAACGCCAAGACCCTGACGACCCTCTCCTATGTGGTGACGGACCGGCACTGCGATCTGGGCGTGGCCACCGACGGCGACGCGGACCGCCTGGGCGTCATCGACGAGCAGGGCGGCTTCATCCATCCCAACACCCTGCTGGTGCTGCTCTATTACTACCTGGTCAAATACCGCGGCTGGCAGGGCCCCTGCGTGCGCAACAACTCCACCACCCATCTGCTGGACCGGGTGGCCGAAACCCTGGGCCAGCGCTGCTATGAGGTGCCCGTGGGCTTCAAGTGGATCTCCGCCAAGATGGCCGAGACCGACGCCATCATCGGCGGCGAGAGCTCCGGCGGCCTGGCCGTCAAGGGGCACATCTCCGGCAAGGACGGCATCTACGCCGCCGCCCTGCTGACCGAGATGCTGGCCGTGACGGGCCGCTCCATCACGGAGCTCTATCGGGAGATCACCGAACAGGTGGGGACGCTTATCTACCGGGAGGCGGACTTCCGTATGAGCCCGGCCCGGAAGGAGGAGCTGCGGCACATTCTCTTTGAGGAGGCGCTTGCCCCCGCCTTCGAGGACGTGACGCGGGTGGACCGCTCCGACGGCGTCAAGCTCTGGTTTTCCGACGGCAGCTGGGTCATCTGCCGCTTCTCCGGCACCGAGCCCCTGCTGCGCATGGCGGCCGAGGCCGAGACGGCTGCCGCCGCCGAGGGCTATATCCGGCAATGGCAGGAGTTCCTGTCTCTCTGACAAAACGATCAAGGGCGCGCTGCAAAAGGCAGAACCGTGTCATTCCGAACCAGTGACCGATGTCACTGGTGTGGGAATCCGCTTCCTTTTGTGTGAAAAACGGATTGCCACGACCAGTTTGCGAACTGGTCTCGCAATGACAGTACATTTTGCAGCATGCCCTTTTCCGCGAAAGGAGGTGTGCTCATGAAGAAAACAAAACAGCCGCGCTCTTTGCGCGCCCGGCTGCTGGCGACGATCCTGCTCTGCTGGGTGCTGCCGGTGCTGAGTGTGATGGTGCTGGCCGGCGTGCTGGTGGGCCGCAGCTATGAACAGTCGGCCCGGCAGGCACTGGAGAGCCGGGCGGAGAACGCCCTGGAGCAGCTGCAGATCCGCATGGAGACGGTGTTCGAGGCCTCCAAAAGAGTCTCCTACGACGGTGTGGTGCGCAATTCCTATCGCCTCTACCAGCAAAACGGGGACAGCGCCGCCCTCTACCGCACGGTGACGGACTATCTGAACCAGAACTTCACCCGGGATGAGCGCATCCCCGCCGCCTTCCTCAGCTACTGGGAGGCGGGGGAGATCCGCCCCTATGCGGCCAGCCGGGGCGACTTCGGCTACAGCAGCCAGAAGGAGTACCGGGAGAACATCGAAGCGGACGTGCTCAAGCGCATGGCGGAGGTGGACACGGACATCCTGCTGCTGGAATACGGCGGGGAGCTCTACGTGGCCCGCAACCTGCTGGACAGCCACTTCCAACCCTATGCCACGGTGGTGCTGCTCTGTGACCGGGCGCTGCTGTTCCAGTCGCTCCAGCCGGTGAGGGAGATGGGCCAGGTCTGGCTGAGCCTGGACGGAAGGCTGCTGCTGGACGGCGAGGGGAATCTCGCCACCCGGGAGGAGCCGGGGGAGGAGGGCTGGCATCTCTTCGAGGCACGGAGCGGCGCGCATGTCTTCCGCCTGGCCGCCTCCATTGAGGAGTTTGTCTTCTGGCGGGACGTGCCCCAGATCCAGCAGGCAACGCTCCTGATCCTGCTGCTGGTGCTGCCGCTGCTGGTGGCGATGATCTTCCTCTTCCGCCGCTATGTGACCCGGCCGGTGCTCGCGCTGGTGGAGGCCAGCGAGCGCCTGGAGGGCGGCGAGCGGGGCTATGTGATCGACGAGAAGGCCAACAGCCGGGAATTTCAGACGCTCTATGAGCACTTTAACACCATGTCCACGGAGATGAAACATCAGTTTGAGCGCTCCTATCTGGAGCAGCAGGCCCTGCAGCAGGCCCAGGTCAAGGCCCTGCAATCTCAGATCAATCCCCATTTTCTCAATAACACCCTGGAGATCATCAACTGGGAGGCCCGCATCGCCGAAAACGATCGGGTCAGCGCCATGATCGAGGCCCTCTCCGTCATGATGGACGGGGCGCTGGGCCGGGACGGCCGCAGCCAGATCCACCTGCGGGAGGAGCTGAGCTATGTGGACGCCTATCTCTATATCATCCGCCAGCGCCTGGGCGAGCGGCTGGAGATATGCAAGGAGATCGACGAGAGCCTGCTGGAGCGGATGGTGCCCCGGCTGATCCTGCAGCCGCTGGTGGAAAACGCCGTCGAGCATGACATCACCGAGCGCCGGGGCGGTGAGCTCAGCCTCCGGGTCCGCCGGGAGGGGGAGCAGCTCTGCCTGGAGGTGGAGCACGACGGCACCATGACTCCGGCCGATCGGGAGAGCATCGCCGAGATGCTCTCCTCCCGCGTGGCCGATACGGGCCTATCCGCCCAGGTGGGCCTGCGCAACGTCAAGCAGCGCCTGGAGCTCATCTACGGCGAAAAGGGTGTCCTGCGCGTGGAGCAGTGCGGCCCGGACCGCATCCTCGCCGGGGTGCGCTTCCCGATGAAATAGGCCCTTTTTGTGCAGATTGGCAAGAAGAGACAAGAAACAGCAAGGGCAGTTCTTCTTCTTTTGGGCAGTTCGGCGATATAATAGGGACGACGATACGGAAAAGCGTATCCGCGGAAAAAATAAAAAAGGAGAATGAAATCATGAAAAAAGCGCTTGCACTGCTTCTGGTTCTTGTCATGGTGCTGAGCTTCAGCTCCATCGCCGCCTTCGCCGACGGCGTCACGCTGAACGTTGTCACCTCCTACGGCGGCGACGACGGCAACCGCGGCAACTTCGAGGCCGCTGTCAAGGCCTACGAGGAGGCCACCGGCAATAAGGTCAACGACGGCTCCGCCACCTCCAACGAGGAGTGGAAGGCCAAGGTCCTCACCGACTTCGAGACCGGCTCCGAGCCCGACGTGCTCTTCTACTTCACCAACGCCGACGCCGAGCCCTTTGTCTCCGCCGGCAAGGTCGTCTCCATCGAGGAGATCCGCGCCGAGTATCCCGACTATGCCACCAACATGAAAAGCAGCATGATGGCCGTCGCCGCCGACGGCAAGCAGTACTCCGTGCCCTCCTCCGGCTACTGGGAGAACATGTTTGTGAACAAGGCCGTCCTGGCCGACTGCGGCGTGGAGGTCCCCGGCCCGGATTACACCTGGGATCAGTTCCTGGCCGACTGCGAGACCATCAAGGAAGCCGGCTACACCCCCATCGCCTGCTCCCTGGTGGAGGTTCCCCACTACTGGTTTGAGTTCATGGTCATGAATAACGGCACTGTTGCCAATCATCTGGAGCTGCCCCAGAGCCCCGATGACGCCGTCGCCGCCAAGTGGGCCGCCGGTCTCAACGACATCAAGGCCCTCTACGAGGCCGGTTACTTCCCCGCCAACACCCTGACCGCTTCCGACGCCGAGACCGTTGAGCTCTTCAACGCCGGCGAGGCCGCCTTCCTCATCGACGGCAGCTGGAAGGTCGGTTACTTCACCGCCAACGCGGCCGATCTGAACGACTTCGCCATCTCCTATGTGCCCGGCAAGGGCGATCGCAGCGCCTCCGAGGCCATCGGCGGCATCTCCATGGGCTACTTCATCACCCGCAAGGCCTGGGACGATCCCGCCAAGCGGGAAGCCGCGGTGGAGTTTGTCAGCCAGCTCACCTCCGACGAGGTGCTGAGCACCTTCGTCACCACCGAGGTCACCGCTCTCGTCAACGGCGCAAGCCCCGCGGGCCTGAACCCGCTGCAGCAGTCCGCCGCGGACGCCAACGCCAACATCACCGCCATCGCCGGCGCGGTGCAGGACAGCCTGACCGCCGAGGCCCGCGGGGATCTCTTCGCCAACGTCCAGAACGTGGTCACCGGCAAGATGAGCGCCGAGGACGCCGTCGCCTCCGCCCTGGCCCTGAACTGAGCAAAACAAAGCGATACCAGCTACGGGCTGCTGCGCATAGCAGCAGCCCGGTTTTTATCCGATGCGAAGGAGTGAGGACATGAACTCCATGATCTATAAGAAGAAATCGCCGCTGCTGCTGTTTCTGGTGCCGGCCTTCCTCTTCCTGATCGTCTATCTCTACTATCCCTTCTTTCAGAACATCGTCAACACCGTCATGAAGATCGGCGGCCTGGGCCGGGCGGCGGAAGGCATGAACGAGCCCTGGTATGAAAACTACCAGCGCCTGTTCACCGACCCCTATATGCGCGTGGCCATGAAGAACACCATGCTCCTGATCCTCTGTACGGTGCTGTTCCAGGTGGGTATCGCGCTGATCCTGGCCCTGCTGGTGGACACGATCCGGGTGGGGGCGCAGTTTTTCCGCACGGTCTATTTCTTCCCCATCGTCATCTCCGCCACAGCCCTCGGATTGATGTTCAACCTCATCTTCCTCTACAAGGGCGGCATGGTCAACCAACTGCTGCTGAGCCTGGGGAAGCTGCCCTACGAGATCAAGCCCAGCGGCAAGATGATCGTCCAATGGCTTGACTGGAAGGACCAGGCCCATTTCCTCTTCACCATGTTCCTGCCGGTCATGTGGCAGTATGTGGGCTTCTACTTCGTCATCCTGGTCACCGGGCTCAACAACATCTCCCCCGAGCTCTATGAGGCCGCGGCGCTGGACGGGGCCGACGGCTGGAAGCGCACCCGCTTCATCACCCTGCCCCTGCTCCGAAACGTCCTCTGCACCTGCCTGGTGCTGGCCATCACGGGCGCGCTCAAGGTCTTCGACCTGCCTTGGGTCATGTTCGGCGCAGGCATGCCGGAGAACAGGGGCTGGCTCACCGGTACCTACATGTACGACCAGACCTTCAACAAGATGAACGTGGACTACGGCTCCACCA
>CAMNKQ010000058.1 GCA_946542465.1 uncultured Clostridia bacterium
TAGAGCGCGCCCCGCACCGGGCGCACCCCCAGGGAGAGCACCACGGCATCGGCCGGAAGGAAGCTGTGCCCGCCGCGCATATCCTGGAGCGTCACGTCCTTATCCCCGATGGCGATCAGCTTCTTGTTGGTCAGGAAACGCACCCCCGCCGGGAGCAGGCGCTCCAGCTCATCGTCCCGCAGCTGAAACCAGGTGCCGGGGGCGATCTCCTTGGCCATCTCCACCACTGTGACATCGTTGCCCGCCTGGCTCAGCAGTTCCGCCGTCTCCAGACCGGTCATGCCGCTGCCCACCACAACGACCCGTTTGTTCTCGATGTATCTCCGACCGTGGATAATATCCGGAGCCGTACAGACCTGAGGCCGGTCCACCCCGGGCAGGAGTTTGGGAACCAGAGGCCGGGCGCCCGTGGCAAAGAAGACCGCATAGGGGCGTTTCGCCAGGATCTCCTCCGCCGTCGCTGTGACACCGGTCCGCACCGGCACGCCCAGCAGGCGCAGGCTCTCCATCAGGTCCTCAATGCACCAGTGGAGCTTGCCTTTCAAGTGGCAGGCCGCAGCCGTGTTCACCTGGCCGCCGGGCTCCTCCTTCTGCTCCAGCACCTCCACCTCGAAGCCGCGCCGGGCCAGAGTCTGGGCGGCCATGAGTCCCGCCGGGCCGGCGCCCAGGATAACGACCTTGCGGCCATAGCCGTCCCGCGGCAGGGCGGCATCCGCCGTCTCCCGGCCCACCGCCGGGTTCAAGGCGCACTCGCCGTTGAGGCCCACCGTCGCCCGCTGCATAAAGGAGCTGATGCAGTTGAGGCAGCCGATGCAGCGGCGGATCTGCTCCGGGTGGCCGGCGGCCACCTTGTTGACCCAGTCGGGGTCGCAGATAAAGCTGCGGGCGGAGCCGATAAAGTCCTGCACGCCCTCCTCCAGCTGCCGCTCCGCCTGTTCGGGCGAGCGCATGTAGTTGGCCGCGATCACGGGGATGGAGACCACGCTCTTGATCTCTTTTGCCAGATAGGCCCGCCAGCCGGGCTCAAAGGAGGTGGGCTCCAGCCAGGCGTTATACACGTCGTAGCAGGCGGAGGTCACGTTGATGGCGTCCACGCCCAGCTCCTCCAGGCGCTTGGCGATCCTCTTGCCCTCCTCCAGGCCGTAGCCCTTCCAGGGTTTGCCGAGGCGGGCGTACATCTCGTCCGCCGTCAGCCGGACGATCAGCGGATAGTTCCTTCCGCAGCGCAGACGGATCCCCTCGATGATCTCCCGCAGGAAACGCAGGCGGTTTTCAAAGCTGCCGCCGTATTCGTCCGTCCGCTGGTTGGTGTTGGGGCTCAAAAACTGCTGGATCAGATAGCCGTGGCCGCCGTGGAGCTCCACCGCGTCCACCCCGGCCTTCTGGCAGCGCACCGCCGCCTCGATGAAATCCGAGATCAGCTTTTTGACCTCCCGCCGGCTCATGGCGTGGATGCGGGTAGCGCCGTGGTTGGCCAGTTCCCCCGCCGAGGGGGCCTGTACCGACTGGCAGATGCCCTTGGCCTCCAGACCCAGCAGCAGGGGCGTGCACTTAAACAGCGCGTCCAGGACCTTGGGGAAGCGCTCCACCACCGGGATCACCAGCGGCAGCGTGTTGATGGAGCTGGCATAGCCCTGCCGGCCCGGATGATGGAGCTGCAGACACAGCTTGGCCCCCTGCCTGTGGATGCGCTCGGCGAAGGCCCGCATGGGCTCGATCTGATAATCCTGGCTCATGGCGAGCTGGGTAAAGGTGGAGGCCGCCCCCATGTCGTTGACGCGGCAGATGCCCGGGATGATCAGGCCCACGCCGCCCCTGGCCCGCGCCTCATAATAGGCCATCAGCTTCTCGGTGGGACAGCCGTTGGTCTGGCCGAGGCTCATCTCCGCCGCGGTCATCACCACCCGGTTTCTCAGTTCCATCGTGCCGATCTTCCCCGGGCTCAGCAGCAGATCATAGGCCATGGAGCTTCTCCTTTCCGGCCTGCACGGTCTTGCGCACGTTCTTTTCCAGCTCGTGCACGTTCTCCTGCACCTCGTCCAGCTCCCGGATGAGCTTCTCCTCCCTGGCCTTCAGTTTTTTCTTGAAACGGCGGAGCTTGGCCGTCTCCATCTCCCAGTAGACGCTGCGGATGGGCGGGATCACGGTCATGAGTGTCTTGCTCAGGTCAAAGAGGAAGCAGGGCGAGACGAAGGGTTTCCCCTGCTCGATGCCCTCCACCATCTTTTTGGCCACCACCGTGGGCTTTTGCACCGGGAAGGGCTTTTCAAAGCTCACGGGATTGGCGACCTTGAAGAAATTCGTGTCCGTCGCCACGGGATAGAGGCAGGTGATCTGCAGGTTTTTCGGCTTCTCCAGACGGATCGCCTGCTGGAAGCCCTGCAGGCCGAACTTACTGGCCGAATAGATGGCATAGCCGGGCATGGCCATCTGGCCGATGGCGCTGACCGTGATGGCCAGGATGCCGTCCCGGCCGTCCAGATGCTTCACATAGCGGGCATAGGTATAGATGGGCGAGAAGGTATTGGTGGCGAACATCTTCTCTACCCGGTCCCAATCGGTGTAGTCAAAGCTCTCGTAATAGGGAAAACCGGCGTTGGCATAGAAGATATCGATCTTGCCGAAGAGTTCCTCCGCCTTGTCGAAGATGCGCTCCACGCCCTCGGCGCTGCTCACGTCGCAGCTGAAGGGGATCACGTTGGGCGCGAAGCCCTCCAGATTGTCCACGTGCCGCGCCACGGCCAGGATGCGGTTGCCCGGTCCCTTGGCCAGGAGCTTCAGGACCTCGTAGCCGATGCCGCTGCTGGCGCCGGTCAGAACGATGCGTTTTCCGGTGATCATGTCCTCTCCTCCCCTCAGCGGTCGTACTCGCCGTATTCGCAGCCGATGTTGGCCGCTTCAATCTCGTCGATCAAAATCTCTTTCTTGCCAACACGCCGATAGAGCTTCAAAACGCCGGTGCCCGTGCCGCCGTTCCAGAGGCGATTGTGGCGCTTGGTGCCGTTGGGCGCCTCGTAATTGATGAGCAGCATGTCCGCCTTTTTGCAGACGATCTGGGAGTCCAGCTTGGCCGTGAGCGTGGTCTGCACCACATGCCAGTGGATCTCATCCTCCGTCTCCCAGCAGTCGAACTTGGTGCCGCTGCCGGTCCAGAACTTGGAGAAGTTGAACTCGTAGTTCTTCCCCTCATACCAGAACTGGCCCAGGAGCTTCCGATCCAGCGCCACACCGAAGACCTTCGGCCGGCCGCCGCCGATCTCAAAGGAGCTGTTCATGAGCTGCTTACCCGTCTTGAGACTGCGGAGGTTGTTGGACGAGAGCCAGACCCAGGGGCTGGTGAAGTCGCCACCCCAGTTCTTGTCGGCATAGCCGTAGCAGGTCTCGGGCCGCACCCGATAGTGCACGCCGTTAAAGACGATCTCCCCGGAGAACTTGGTCTTCATGCCCTCGGCATGCCAGAACATCTCAAAGGCGTTCAGATCGCGGAAGAACTTGCCCGCGCCGTAGCCCACATGGAAGGACACGTCCTTTTTGATGTCGAGATCCCAGCTCATGCTGCCCGCATCGCACATCCACTCCGGATGGGCCGCGGCCTCCTCCGCCGTGATGACAACGCTGCCCTTGGTATGCGTCTCGCTGCAGAGGCAGTCTCCCGCCGTGATCTCATAGGGCAGCACCGCGGACATACGCACGTCCTTCCAGGCGAAGAAGCGGTGCAGCTGGGCCTTCTCCCGTCCCCAGGTGCCCACGTTCACCATCAGATAAGAGGGCCGCTCCCCGCGCTTCTGTGCCTCCGGACGGTTCCAGACGATCACCGGCTTATCCTTGGCCAGGGCCGGGTTGCAGGTAAAGAATTCAATATAAAAGGCTTTGCTCTCTCCGGTCACTACGTTTTCCGCCGTGAGAGAATGCCACCACCAGTCATAGCCGCGCTTGGCAAGAGGCCCTTTGAGCATCCAGGCGTCCCGGGTCAGATCACTTTTGTTTGCCATATCGCTATCCTCCTGTTTCTCGGCGATGTGTTCGCCGATAATTACTTGTATTGTACCATCAAACGGGCGAAATGATTTACCAGAATTCCGTTCGTATTTTTGTTATAGTTGCACAAGTGTCTAAAAAAAGTGTTTTTATGAAAAAATCATTCCTCAACGTGCAACATTTTGGGGTAAAAAGCGTTTATATAGATAGAGAGACAAACACGTGAGGTGATCATCCTGAAACGCAAGATCGTAAGCGTCATTCTGGTGATCCTGCTCTCCTTCGTGGTCTATCTGGGCCTCGGTATCGAGAGCGGCGGCAGCCAGACGGCCACCGTCACCTTCATCGGTGAGAGTCAAGCCTAAAAACAGCGCCCGGGAGAAATCCCGGGCGCCGTCTTTATGGTTCAGAGTTTCAAAAGTTATGAGAATAGATCGTCTCAGCCAGCTTCGGGCTCAGAAAATCCACCACGACCCAGCCGCTGAGGCTGTCCAGTTCCGCCAGGCGGGGATTGAGCTCGTTGGCAAACTGCCGGGGATGGCCGTAAGAAAGGCTCCCCTTGGTGGACAGGAAGCTCAAAATCACATCGCCGTCCTTGGCGCGCTTCTCCGCCATGGCCATACCCTTGGTAAAGGCCTCCCACTTGGCCTCGGTGTCGTACTCAAAGCGATCCTGCACATAGAGGGTGTAGAAATCGTTCTTCTCCGCGACGACATTGGGGCGGGTGTCCTTCGCGCCCTTCTGATCCTCCCAGATCAGGGGGATGCCGGACCTGGCTTCCAGGCCGCCTTCATCCTCATAGCGGCGCATCAGCACCAGCTTGCCCCGGGCCTCGTCCAGGGTGGGGATGGTATCGGTCAGGAGCCACTTGTCCGCGTCCTCGCGGATATAGGAGTTGAGCATGCTCTCAAACACGGCCACGCTGTCCTTGCCATGCTCCTGCTTGACGGCGAAGACCACGGTCTCCGTGGGGTGCTTTTTCAGAAAGTCATAGCAGTCGTCCAGCAGATCGTCCAGATACAGCTTGTCCACCGGGTTGAAGGGCGAGGTGCGGCAGTTGGTAAAGCCGTGCATGAGCTTGAAGGTGTCGTTATGGCCGTCCACGCCCAGACGGATGTCCAGATAGCGGCAGCCCGCCTCCAACTGCTCCTCGATGGAGAGGGCCTGGCACTTGGAGAAAAAGGCCAGCTGCACATACTGGGTCGCGCTGTCGTGGCTGCCGGGCAAGACAATCTGGTTGAGGGGCAGCTCCCCGTCCAGCTCCTTCATCCAGTCCGCCGAGCCCTCCACCGGCGTCGTATCCACCGTCTCGGTCAGCGGGAGGAAGAAGAAGGCCGCAGCGATGACCAAGACCACCGCCAGCAAGAAGCCGAACAGGCCCAGCAGGAAACGCCCGAAACTGTTTTTCTTTTTCATAAGCAGCTCCTTTTATTCGAAAGGATTGGGTTTCGTCGCTATGGTTTACCGATCCGCGTAGGCCGCCAGCACACCCTTATAGGTCATATAGCAGTCCAGCTTGCCCACCACCTCGAAGGGGGCGTGCATGCTCAGCACGGGAACGCCCGCGTCGATGGTGTCGATGTTCCGGTTGGCCATGAACTTGGCGATGGTGCCGCCGCCGCCCTGGTCCACCTTGCCGAGGGCCGCCATCTGCCACACCACGTTCTCCTGCTCATAGAGGCGGCGCAGATAGGCCACGATCTCGGCGGAGGCGTCGCTGGTGCCGGACTTGCCCCGGGCGCCGGTGTACTTGCAGATGGCCATGCCGTAGTTGACCTTGGACTCGTTGCGCTTCTCGGAGACCTCCGGGAAGTTGGGGTCAAAGGCGTTGGACACGTCCGCGGAGAGGCAGAAGCTGTTCTCAAAGCAGCGGCGCAGCTCCACACCCTGAGAAGCGCAGAGATCCGCCATGAAGCAGTCGAAGGCCGCGCTCTGCATGCCGGAGACGCCCTCGGAGCCGATCTCCTCCTTGTCGGCCAGGATGCACACGCAGGTCTTTTCGGGATCCTGCACGTCAAAGATGGCCTTCAGCTCGGCAAAGGCGCAGACCCGGTCGTCGTGGCCGTAGCCGCCGATGAGGCTGCGGTCCAGGCCGATCTCGCTCACATCAAAGGCGGGCACCGCGACGAGTTCGGCGGAGAGGAAGTCCTCCTCGGTGATGTCGTACATGTCGTTGAGAATGCTCATGACCGCGAGCTTCACCCGGTCCTTGCCCTCGTCATCATAGGGGGTGGAGCCGATCAGGATGTTGAGGCCCTCGCCGGTGATGCCCTCGGCCAGGGTCTTCTTCATCTGATCCTGGGCCAGATGGGGCAGCAGGTCGGTGATCACAAAACGGGGATCCTCAGGATCACGGCCGATGACCACGTCCACCACCTCGCCGCTCTTGAGAGCGACCACGCCGTGCAGCTCCAGGGGAATGGTCACCCACTGGTATTTCTTGATGCCGCCGTAGTAATGGGTCTTGAAGTAGCAGAGCTCATCGCTCTCGTACATGGTGACCTGCTTGAGATCCAGGCGGGGGGAGTCCACATGGGCACCGGCGATGACACTGCCCTCGCTCAGGGGCTTTTTGCCGATGACGGCCAGCATCAGGGCCTTGCCCCGGTTGTTCTTGTAAACCTTATCGCCGGCCTTGAGGGCCATGCCGGGCACATAGGGCTTGAAGCCCTGCTCCTCCGCCAAAGCGATGGCGTTGCGGACGGCCTCCCGCTCGGTGCGGGACTCGTTCAGATAGGTCATGTACTCCCGGCAATAGTCCTCCAGCGCGACGCGCTCCCGGGTGTCCAGCAGGTCATAGCCGTTTTTCTGCTCGTAAAAAAGCTTCTCTCTCAAATCAGACATGGATTTCCTTCTCCTTTATCAATCGTTGAAACGCTTGGGTAAACGCGGCCTCGTCCCCGTTGTTATAGAGGACGCAGTCGCAGTTTTTGATAAAATACTCGTCCGGCCGCTGGGCCTCGATCCGCGCCAGCGCTGCTTGTCGCCCGATGCCGTCCCGGGCCATGATGCGCTGCACGCGCGTCTCCTTCTCCGCCAGCACGGCCACCGTGAGATCGCAGCGCGCGGCGAGTCCGCTGGAGAGGAGCTCAATGGCGTCCACCGCCGCGAGGGTTCCGCCCGCCATGGCCCAGTCACGCAGGCGCTTTTCCACTTCCCTGCCCACATAGCGGTGGGTGATGGCGTTGAGGTCCCGCAGCGCCTCCGCATCCGAAAAGACGACACGCCCCAGGGCTCTGCGGTCCAGTGCTCCGTCCGTGACGCAGCCGGGGAAGCGGTCATCCAGTTCCGCAAGCAGCTCCCGATTCTGTGCCAGCAGCTCATGATAGACCGCGTCGCAGTCCAGGATCAGACCGCCCTGGCGCTCGATCTCCCGCAGGGCCGTGGTCTTGCCGCCGCCGCTGCCGCCGGTGATGCCGAGGATCGTCATATGCTCCACCAGGGCGTCGGCGATCGCCGCCGTCGGGAGGGCCCCCTGACGCAGAACGCGATAGGGCTTCGTCGTCATCAGCAGCAAGGTCGATTCCTTCCCCAGGCCGCAGGGGCCGCCGTCCACAATGGCGGCGATTTTCCCGTCAAAATAGCCCTTGACCTCCTCGGCCGTCTTGGGGCTCGGCGCCCCGGAGGGATTGGCCGAGGGCGCGGCAAAGGGGATCTGCGCCTTTTTCAGAAGCGCCAGCGTCAGGGGATGATCCGGGCAGCGCAGGCCCACGGTCTCGCCCCCGGCGCGCACGATCTCCGGCACGCTGTCTTTGGCTTTCAGTACGATGGTCAATGGGCCGGGCCAGAAGCGCTCGGCCAGGGCATAGGCCTGCTCAGGTATCTCCTCACAATAGCGCGCCATAGCCCCCGCGTCCGGCACCATCAGGGAGAGGGGCTTGCGCTCGGGCCGGCCCTTCACTTCATAGATGTCATGGACCGCCTGTTCGTCCAGGCCGTTTCCGGCCAGGCCGTAGACCGTCTCGGTGGGCACGGCCACCAGCTCGCCCCGGCGCAGCAGCTCCGCCGCCGCGTCCAGTTCGTCCTTTATGATCTGTGTGTTCATGGATTCTCCGCCTGTTTTCTCAGTTTCTGCGCCTGATCGGCCACGGTCAGCGCGTCGATCAGCGCGTCCAGATCCCCGTCGATGACGGCGGAGAGATTGAAGTTCTTGTTGTCCCCCTCCAAGCGGTGATCGGTCACCCGGTTCTGGGGAAAATTATAGGTGCGCACCCGCTCGCTCCGGTCGCCGGAGCCGATCTGGCTCTTGCGCTCGGCCGCTAGGGCGGCGGTCTGCTTGGCCTGCTCCTGCTCGTAGAGCTTAGCGCGCAGGATCTGCATGGCCCGATCCTTGTTTTTATACTGGCTGCGCTCGTCCTGGCACTCCACCACCAGCCCGGTGGGCAGATGGGTGATGCGGATGGCGCTCTCGGTCTTGTTGACGTGCTGGCCGCCCGCGCCGGAGGAGCGATAGGTATCGATGCGCAGGTCGTTTGGATCCAGCTTGAAGTCCACGTCCTCCACCTCGGGCAAAACCGCCACGGTGGCGGCGGAGGTGTGGATGCGGCCGCCGGACTCCGTCACCGGGACGCGCTGCACCCGATGGCCCCCGGCCTCGAACTTGAGCCGGGACCAGGCGCCCTCGCCCTCCACAAGAAAGCTGATCTCCTTGATGCCGCCCAACTCCGTCTCGCTCAGGTTGGCGATCTCCAGCTTCCAGCCCCGCTTCTCGGCGTACATGGCGTACATGCGGTAGAGGTCGGCCGCAAAGAGCATGCCCTCTTCTCCGCCGACGCCGCCGCGGATCTCCATGATGACATTTTTGCTGTCGTTGGGATCCTTGGGCAGCAGGAGGATCTTGATCTCCTGCTCCAGGCGTTCCCGCTCTTTCCGTGCCTCCTGGAATTCCTCCTGGGCCAGCTGCCGCATTTCGGGATCCTCCATCAGCTCCTGGGCCGAGGCCATGGTCGCCTCCGTCTGTTCCCAGGCTGCATAGGCCTCCACCAGCGGCTGCAGCTCCCGGGCCTCCCGCTCACAGCGGGCGTAGAGCTTGGGATCGGAATAGGTCTCCGGCATCTCCATACGCCGCAGCAGTTCTTCGTATTGATTTTTCAGCGTGTGCAGTCGCTCGAACATCGTCCGCTCCCGTAGAATCGTTTATTCATGTATTTTACCACAGTTTTTATCTGCTGTAAACTGACAAGCCTGTTAAAGAATGACCGGGTTTCGCCGCCAGTCCTCGCCCGGCTTCTCTCCGGCGCGGTCGGCGTATCCCAGCGCATAGAAATCATGGGCCTGGGCGCCCAGGGTAAAGAGCGCGGCGCATTCCTCCGGCAGCTCCCGCACGGCGCCGGGCCGGGTCAGAACGGGAATGGCACTCTCCCCGGAGCGTTCCCGCAACAGGGCGCGGCCCCGCTCGTTTACCGCCAGCACCCGGGCATAGGGCGGCAGGCCCTCCGCCATGCCGGCCTTCACGCCAAGGCAGGCGCAGAGACAGAGACGCCGGAGCCTTGCCAGCGGATAGCGCTTGCTGCGGGCCGCTTCCCAGATGCCGGCCAGGTCGCCCTGCTCCCGGATCGCCCGGTACAGCCGTCTGCCCAGGCCGTCCGAGGCGTCGGGCAGGGTCTCAAAGGCCGCCTCGTCCAAAAGCAGCAGGCGGGAGAGCATGGCCGTCTCCAGCGCCCGGCTTTGGATCTGCTCGCGTCCCGCGTCCTTCTCCCGGACATAGACCGCCAGTGCCGGCGCGGGGACGTCGCTTTGGATATCCTCCCCCGCGGCCAATCTTTGCCTTATCTCCGAGGCGGAGCGGAACTCCATTCCCTCCGCCGGTTTATCGTGTCCGCTGCCCTGCCGACGGACGGCAATGGGCTGTATGGGCAGATCCAATTCCCGGATGGCTTTCAAATACTCTACGGCGAGGATGTTGTTGGGCTGCGCCAAAAGCTGGGCCGCCGGTCCAAGGATCGCTTCCGCTTCCCGCTCCCGGGCGGCGGCAAAGGAGAGATTCGGCGCCTCTGTCATCCGACCCTTGACGGAATCCACAAAGGCCGGCTCCGACACCAGCTCTGCCAGCTTTAGGAGCGGTGCAAGCTCCCCGGTCTCGCTGCCGAAGGAGAGAAAATCCACGCCCAGCGCGCCGAGCATGCCCACCGCGCCGCGGGCAAAGCGCTCCGCCGAGGCGAGGCACCAGGGCAGCGGCAGCTCCAGCACCAGATCCGCCCCGCAGTGGCAGGCCGCCTCGGCCCGGGCGAACTTGGAATAGACCGCCGCCTCGCCCCGCTGCACGAAATCCCCGGACAGAGCGCAGACGAGGACCGCGTCTTCCCCCGCCGCCTCCCGGCTGGCCCGTAGCTGCCAGAGGTGGCCGCGGTGAAAGGGATTGTATTCGCAGACGATGCCGACGGCCTTCATA
>CAMNKQ010000059.1 GCA_946542465.1 uncultured Clostridia bacterium
CAGGCTGCATCCCCTCTGTCGGCAAAGCCTTTTGGCTTTGTCGACAGCTTGAAACAGGGACGGATTTCCGTCCCTGTTGTTTGTTTTCCTGATGCCTAATGCCTGTTGCCTAATTACTCTACATAAAAGAACTCCAGCAGGCCCTCGGTGCAGAGGCGGCCCTGATCGTCCAGGGCCTCGGCCCGCACCAGGCAGGTCTGCTTTCCGGCCTTGATGACCTCGCAGCGCACGTCCATGCGGCTGCCCGTCAGCGGCCGGACATAGTGCACGTCCGCGCTGCGGGTCACCACATAGCGCAGTTCCCCGTGGGCCACGCTGGCCGTGAAGCCGCCCACCGTGTCCATCAGGGCGTTGATCGCCCCGCCGTGGGCAAAGCCGTAGGGGTTGAAGTGCTCCGGCGTCAGATCGCAGTGGCCGGTGCCATGGCCCGGCTCCAGCGTGTCGATGGTGATGCCGATGTGGGGCGCAAAGCCCACCAGGCGGGGGCGGGTCAGCTCGACCCAATCCACCGCGTTTTCCCTGGGCCGCTCAGACATTGAAGCGGAAGAGGGTCACGTCCCCGTCGTGCATGACGTAGTCCTTGCCCTCGCTGCGCACCAGGCCCTTTTCCTTGGCCGCGTTCATGGAGCCGCAGGCCTTTAGATCTTCAAAGGCCACGATCTCGGCCCGGATGAAGCCCCGCTCGAAATCGGAGTGGATCTTGCCGGCGGCCTGGGGCGCCTTGGTGCCCTTTTTGATGGTCCAGGCGCGGCACTCGTCGCTGCCGCAGGTCAGGAAGGAGATGAGCCCCAGCAGGCTGTAGCAGCACTTGATCATGCGGTCCAGGCCCGATTCCTCCAGGCCCATCTCCTCCAGAAAGAGCTGCCGATCCTCCTCGTCCAGTTCGGCAATCTCCTCCTCCACCTTGGCGCAGATGGGCAGCACCTGGGAGCCCTCGGCCTCGGCGATGGCGGCGACGGTCTGGTAATAGGGGTTGTTTTTAAAGTCGGAGACGCCGTCCTCGTCCAGGTTGGCGGCGTAGATGACGGGCTTGATGGTCAGCAGGTCGCTGGTCTCGATGAGGGCGCGGTCCTCCGCGTCGCAGTCGAAGCTGCGGGCGCTGCGGCCCTGATCCAGATGCTCCCGCAGGGCGGTGAAGACCTCCACCTCATGGAGGAACTTCTTGTCCCCCTTGGCGGCCTTCTGGGCCTTGTCGATGCGGCGCTCCACCATCTCCAGATCGGCCATGACCAGCTCCAGGTCGATGATCTCGATATCCCGCTTGGGGTCGGTGCTGCCCTCCACGTGGATGACGTTTTCATCGTCAAAGCAGCGCACCACGTGGACGATGGCGTCCGTGGCGCGGATGTTGCCCAGGAACTTATTGCCCAGGCCCTCGCCCTTGCTGGCGCCCTTGACCAGACCCGCGATGTCCACGAACTCGATGACCGCGGGGGTGTATTTCTTCGGCGCGTACAGCTCAGCCAAAAAGTCCAGCCGGGCGTCCGGCACCGTCACCATGCCCACGTTGGGCTCGATGGTGCAGAAGGGGAAGTTGGCCGCCTGGGCCCCCGCCTTCGTGATGGCGTTAAAGAGGGTGGACTTGCCCACGTTGGGCAGACCCACAATACCGATTTGCATGGATGTATCTCCTTTGTGTATCAATCAAATAGAGGCTGTTGTCATCGGCGGGACGTCGAGGACGCCGTCCCCTACAGGCGCTCCCGCCCTTGTCGTAGGGGCGGCTATTAGCCGCCCGCGGACATGGTTTGGGCTTGACGGGCGGCTGGTAGCCGCCCCTACGTCATTGTCAAACCTTGCCTCTTGCCTTATCCCAGCTTCTCCAGGCCAATGCGCAGACGGCGGAGGGTCTCCTCCCGGCCGAGGATGCGGCAGATCTCCACAGCGCCCCCGGGGGTCACGGCCTTGCCGGCCGCGGCGATGCGCACGGGCCACATGACCTTGGCGTTCTTCTCGCCCCGCTGCTCGGCCAGGCTGACCATGGCGGCGAGGATATGCTCATCGTCCCAGGCCTCCAGCGCCTCAAACACGGGGATCACCGCCGTGAGCACCTCCTTGGAGGAGGCGGCGTCGGACTTGGACTTTTTGTGGGTGAAGAGCTCAGTGTCATACTCGGGCAGGGCGTCGAAGAAGTCCACCTTCTCGGGGATCTCGGTCAGAATCTCGGTACGCTGCTGCAGCAGGGCGGCGACGGCGGCGGGATCAATGGCCGGGTTTTTCACGCTCCGGCGGATCCAGGGCTCGGCCACCTTGGCGAAGGCCTCCGGGCTCATGTTGCGGATGTAGGTGGCGTTGAAGTAGCGTAGCTTTTCGATATCGAAGATGGCCGGGGACTTGGAGATGCCGCTCATCTCAAAGACCTCTTTGAGCTCGTCGAGAGAGAAGATCTCCTGCTCGCCGCGGGGGCTCCAGCCCAGGAGAGCCACATAGTTGAGCACCGCGTCGGTGAGATAGCCCTGGGCGATCAGATCCTCGTAGGAGGGGTCGCCGTGGCGCTTGGACATCTTGTTCTGCTGGTCGCGCATGACGGGCGAGCAGTGGACATACTTGGGAATGTCCCATCCGAAGCCCTCATACAGCAGGTTATACTTGGGGGCGGAGGAGAGATACTCGCTGCCGCGCACCACGTGGGTGATGCCCATGAGGTGGTCGTCCACCACATTGGCGAAGTTATAGGTGGGCAGGCCGTCCCGTTTCATGAGCACCTGATCGTCCAGGGTGCTGTTCTCCACGGTGATATCGCCGAAGATCTCATCGTGGAAGGTGGTGCTGCCGCTCTCGGGGATGCGCTGGCGGATGACATAGGGCTCGCCCGCGGCGGCGCGCGCGTCGGACTCCTCCTTGGTCAGGAAGCGGCAGGGGTTGGCCGCGCGGTCAAAGTCCCCCGAGTCCTCCTCGCTCTCGGTCTTCTCGCAGAAGCAGCGGTAGGCGTGGCCCCGCTCCACCAGCAGCTCCGCGTACTTGCCGTAGAAGGGCCGGCGCTCGGTCTGCACATAGGGGCCGACCGGGCCGCCCACGTCGGGGCCCTCGTCGTGCTCCAGGTGGCACTCGGCCATGGTCTTGTAGATGACATCCACCGCACCCTCCACCAGGCGGCCCTGGTCGGTATCCTCGATGCGGAGGATGAACTTGCCCTTGCCGTGGCGGGCGATCAGATAGGTGTAAAGCGCCGTGCGCAGGTTGCCCACGTGCATATAGCCGGTGGGAGAGGGGGCGAAACGGGTGCGAACCTCGCCGCGGGGAATGCGGCGCTCCATCTCCTCAAACCAGGTCATGTCCATTGTTGTGTTCTCCTTTGTATAGGCATTAGGGATTAGGCATCAGGCATTAGGAATTGCGCTCCGCCGCTGCCGGTGGCAGAACTGCGGCTTTGCGCTGCCGGGGGCAGGAGAAGCAAAGGCGCAGTTTCCGCAGCCGCGCCATTGGCGGGCCGAAGCGCTGAAGCAAGGCCCGGGAATGGCTTTGCGGCAAGGCGTTGGCGGAGGGCAATTTGTGCAGCGGTCGGAAAACGCAAGGATCAGCGTAAGCCCGCAGCGTTTTCCGGGCACCGCAAACCGGAACATATAGGCACCATTTCTTTGACGCCCGATTCTTACTGCCTCATGCCTTACTAATATATTTTACAATTTCCCTGTTGTCAAGACGAAGTTCTTTTGTTACAATACAAGTTGGTGTCTAATCGGCACCAAAGGAGGACATAGACTGTGGAATCTGCTGCCCCTGCAAAAAAAGTAATGCTTTCCGGTATCAAGCCCACCGGTGATCTGACCCTTGGCTCCTATCTGGGCGCCATCAAAAACTGGGCCGAACGGGCGGAACAATTTGACTGCTACTATTTCATGGCCGACCTGCACGCGCTGACCACCCGCAACAATCCCGCGGATCTGCGCCGCCGCACGCTGGAGCAGCTGGCCCAGTATGTGGCCTGCGGTCTGGACCCGGAGAAGAACACCCTCTTCCTGCAGAGCCATGTGCACCAGCATGCGGAGCTGGGCTGGGTGCTCAACTGCTACACCATGTTCGGAGAGCTGAGCCGCATGACCCAGTTCAAGGACAAGAGCGCCAAGAACGCCGAGAACATCAACGGCGGCCTCTTCACCTATCCCTCCCTCATGGCCGCGGATATCCTGCTCTATCAGCCGGACTTCGTGCCCGTGGGCGAGGATCAGAAGCAGCATGTGGAGCTCACGCGGGACGTGGCCCAGCGCTTCAACAATCTCTACGGCGAGACCTTCAAGGTGCCCGAGCCCTGGATCCCCAAGGTGGGCGCCCGGGTCATGGACCTGCTGGACCCGACGAGCAAGATGTCCAAGTCCGACGAGATTGGCAACGGCCGCGTCTGCCTGATGGACGACCCGGCGGATATCATGCGCAAGTTCAAGCGCGCCGTCACCGATTCCGAGAGCGGCGCCAGCTGCGTGCGCTTTGACCCGGAGCAAAAGCCCGGCGTGGCCAACCTCATGCAGATCTATTCCGCCTGCACGGGCAAGAGCTTTGCCGAGATCGAGCAGGAGTTTTCCTCCGCCGGCTACGGCGTCTTCAAGAGCGCCGTGGGCGAGGCCGTGGTGGAGACCCTGCGCCCCATCCGGGAGGAGAGCCAGCGGCTCATCAAGGACAAGGCCTATCTGAACGAGCTGTGCAAAAACGGGGCGGACAAGGCCTCCTATATTGCCAACAAAACCCTGCGCAAGGTCTACAAAAAGGTCGGTTTAGTCGCGCAGAACTTTTAAACGCCATTCAAAGGTCAATGACCTTTGAATGGAAAGGGCTGCACCCTGCCGCGCGCACTCGCGTCCGCAGGGGACGCTCGCACACTTGCAGGGTGAGAAGAGTTTTTTCCGAGGCGCAGAAGGTGAATTGCTGCGCAGCAGCAAGAGAAGCCCCTCTGGAGGGTGTCCCCGGAAAAAACGGATTCGATTGATTTTTCGCCTTGCGAGGCGAAAAACTCTGCGAGGCTTTTGGGAAATGCTTTCTCCATTGGTTTACGTTCAACACATTTCCGGAGTCAGAGAGATATGATGAATTCAATTTCGGATTGGACAAAAATGGTGGCCGCCTTTGCCATCGCCTGTCTGGTCGCCTATCAGATGACCCCGCCTGTCAAGCTCTTTGCCCAGCGCGTCGGCGCGATGGACATCCCCAAGGACGGGCGGCGGGTGCATGACCATCCCATCCCCCGGATGGGCGGGCTTGCGATCTTTCTGGGCTTTGTGCTGTCGGTGCTGCTCTTTGTGGATCTGGATTCCCAGGTGCTGGGCATGCTGCTCGGCGCCGGGATCATCGCCGCCATGGGCGCTGTGGACGATATCGTCTCCCTCAAGCCCTGGGTCAAACTGCTGGGCCAGTTCTTCGCCGCTTTCGCGGCCATCCGCAGCGGCATCGTCTTTGACACCATCTCCAACCCCAACATTTTTTCGCAGGACACCTTCATTCAGATCGGCTGGCTCTCCATCCCGCTGACGATCCTCTGGATCGTGGGCTGCACCAACGCGGTGAACCTGATCGACGGGCTGGACGGTCTGGCCGTAGGCGTAAGCTGCATCAGCTCGGTCACGATGCTGATGGTCTCGCTCTTCGTCTCCTCTCCCACCGTGTCCATCATCCTGGTGGCGCTGGTGGGCGCCTGCATCGGCTTTATGCCCTATAACATGAACCCGGCCAAGATCTTCATGGGCGATGTGGGCTCCCAGTTTTTGGGCTTCGTGTTGTCCACGGTGTCCATCATGGGCCTGTTCAAGCTCCACGCCATCATCACCTTCCTGGTGCCGCTGCTGGCGCTGGCCGTGCCCCTGGTGGATACGATCTTCGCCTTCTTCCGGCGCATTTTCCACGGGCAGAGTCCCTTCCAGGCCGACCGGGGCCATCTGCATCACCGGCTGCTGGCCATGGGCATGGATCAAAAGCAGGCCGTGGCCGTGATCTACGGCATCTCCGCCGTGCTGGGCCTGATCGCCGTGCTGCTGACCGGCCGGACCCCGCTGCTGCGGGTGATCTGCCTGGTGCTGGCGCTGGGCGTGGCCGTGGCCGTCTGGCTCTACGTCTTCCGGGGCAACACCAAGCTGCACGTCCCCCACTCCATGGAGGAGGAAGAGGAGGAGCAGCTCAAGCGCGAGGAGGAGGAATTGCAGCGTGAGGAGGAAGCGGGTACCGCACAGGCGGCAGAGGCGGCAAAGGAGACCGCAGCCGAGCCTCAACCCGCCCCGGCGGCAGAGAAGGAAGCAGAGCCCGATCCGCCCGGCAAGGCTGTCCGTCGTCCGGCGCAGAATCGCAGCGGTGGCTCCCATCTGGCCCGGCCCGAGGGCTTCAGCCTTTCCTACGGCAACACCTTTGGGACGCTCTTCGGCGGGAAAAAGAAGAAAAAATAGCAAAAAGGCTTCCCGACGGGAAGCCTTTTTAGGCATTAGGCATTAGGCATCAGGCATCAGGCCGTAGTTCCGATTCACGAATCGCCCCTACGGGGATAACCGAGCTGGTGCGAAAAAGGAGAGAACGGATTGCCACACCAGTGACGTCGGTCACTGGTTCGCAATGACACCGCCATGACATTTCTAATGTCTATTGCCTAATGCCTGTTGCCTAAAATATTACATCAAAAACATCGCGCCTAAAATGACCAGCAGATCGCTGTCGCCGCTCTCCCGGTACATGAGGTAGAGGATCAGCAGGAGGATCAGATCCTCTGTGTCCCAGGCCTCGCCCCCGGGCAGCAGGCCGCCCAGCAGCTCCGGCAGGCCCGGGCGGCGGGGCGGGCGCGGGGGCGGCGCCGGGCGCGGCTCCGATGGGGCAGGCCTGCGCGGCTCCTCATCCACCCGGGTCATCCGGCCGGAATTGCCCTGATAGCGCTTATACATCGCCCTGCCCCTCCCCCAGCGCCAAACGGGCCAGACGGCTCAGCCGGGCCAGCTTCATGGCCCGCTCCAGCTTCTCCCGCCGCTTTTGAGAGAGCCAGGGCTCCAACGCCCGCAGGAGGGTCTGTTTTTTATCGTCCCCCTGCTGCTCCTGCCGCAGGAGCGAGGCCACCTTGCCCAGGGTTCCCGCGTCCAGGCCCAAATCGCCCAGTGCGCCGAGAGGCGGCGCCTCCGCTGTTTCGCCGCCGCCCATGAGCGACTGGGCCATCTGGCTGATCTGGGCCATCTGCTCCGGATCGTTCAAAATCCGATTGAGCTGATCTTCCCACTCGCTCATGTTCAGGCCTCCCCTATTTCAGAAGATTTTCCGCCTGTCTGGCCAGGCGCTTGCCCTCCTCGGTGGAGAGCACCGAGCGCAGCAGCGCGCTCAGCGCCGCGGCATCCCCGCTCCGGGCCGCCTGCTCCACCGCCCGGGTGTCGATCATTCGCCCCAGCTTTTTCCCGTCCGCGGACTCGGCCAGGCGCTTGAGATCACCGGTCTTGCCCCGGCGCTCCAGCTCTCTGCCCAGCGCTTCCAAATTCGCCATGCTTCCCGCTCCTTTCCCAGTCTATGCGCCCGCAGCGCGTCACTTGACACTTTTCTTTGGAGGAACCACTCATGCTCACCGTCGCCGTCTTTTCCGATACCCATGGCAGCAACGCCCTCATGCTGGAGGCTGTACGCCGGGAGCGCCCCGACCTGCTCATCCACCTGGGGGATTTCTCCCGGGACGCGGAGCTCCTGCGGCGGGAGTTTCCGGAGATTCCTCTCTACAGTGTATGCGGCAACTGCGACGCCGCCCCCTCTGCGCCTCTGACGCTCACGGTGGAGCTGGGACCGGTGAAAGCCTTCCTCACCCACGGGCACCGCTACAGCGTGGACTGGCGCCTGGATTCCCTGGTGTACGCGGCTCAGGAGGCCGGGGCGCGGCTGGCCCTCTTTGGCCACACCCACGAGGCCCTGAACACCGACTGGGGCGGGGTACAGCTTATTAATCCGGGCACCGCGGGCAAGGGGCGAACGCTCACCATGGCCTGGCTCACGATCTTCGACAACGGCGGCGTGGCCGCGGAGATCCGGCCGCTTTGCCGTTTGCAACGCTGAGCTGTCTCTTAATAAAAACGCGGTTCGGAAAGCTTGTGCTTTTCGAGCGCTGATCCCTCAGAAACTGTGAAAAACAGGAAGTTTTCTGTTGACATTCGGGGGCAAACGCGCTAAAATCAGTTGTCTCAATTGGATAGGGTCTATCCGAAGCAAGATGCGACCGCCGCGCCAAGCGGCTCAGGCCATACGGACAGCCGGGTCGAATGCCGAATCCCCGCAGAAGGCGGCGGCAACTTCTGTTGCCTTATTGATTGCGTTAAAAGCGCAAGTTTTACAAAGTTGGTTACTATAAACCAGTGCTTAACAGCATACAAACTTGTGAAATGGTCAATAAGAGTAGTAAAAGTAATCTTTGCTATATAGACTCTAAACCCATTGGGAACACCGGATCCGCTCGTAACAGGGCGGTCATACGTGTATACACAGGTGACGTGTGCTATGGGCACACGTCATTTTTCATTGTCTCGGGAGGGCAGCGGGATGAACAAAGAGAACAAGATCATCGAACTGAAAAACGTGAGCAAATCCTTTGACGGGCAGGTCGTGCTGGATAACATCAATCTGTATATCTGCGACAACGAATTCCTGACCCTGCTCGGTCCCTCCGGCTGCGGCAAGACCACGACGCTGCGCATCATCGCCGGCTTTGAGACCGCCGATGAGGGCGACGTGATCTTCCTGGGCGACAACATCAACAATCTCCCGCCCCACAAGCGCAACGTCAACACCGTGTTCCAGCGCTACGCCCTCTTCCCCCACCTGAACGTGTTCGAGAACGTGGCCTTCCCCCTGCGGGAAAAGCGCGTGCCCAAGGCCGAGATCGAGGAAAAGGTCTCCGAAATGCTGAAGCTGGTGGCCCTCAGCGGCTTTGAAAAGCGCAGCGTGACCAGTCTCTCCGGCGGCCAGCAGCAGCGCGTGGCCATCGCCCGCGCCCTGGTCAACAGCCCGAAGGTCCTGCTCCTGGACGAGCCTCTGGCCGCCCTGGACCTGAAGCTCCGCAAGGACATGCAGCAGGAACTGAAAAAGATCCAGAAGGCCACCGGCATCACCTTCGTCTTCGTCACCCACGACCAGGAGGAGGCCCTCTCCATGTCCGACACGGTGGTGGTCATGTCCGAGGGCCGCATCCAGCAGATCGGCACGCCGATCGATATCTACAACGAGCCGAAGAACGCCTTTGTGGCCGACTTCATCGGTGAGAGCAACATCCTCGACGGCGTTATGCTGGAGGATCGGAAGGTGCGCTTCTCCGGCCATGTGTTCGAGTGCGTGGACAGCGGCTTCGGCAAGATGAAGCCCGTGGACGTGGTCGTTCGCCCCGAGGACGTGGACATCGTGCCCGTGGAAAAGGGCCATCTGCGCGGCGTGGTCACCTCCGTGACCTTCCTGGGCGTGTACTATGAAATCATCGTGGACATCAACGGCTTCAAGTGGATGATCCAGACCACCGACTTTGTGGACGTGGACGAGCGCATCGGCCTGTACATTGAGCCCGACGCCATCCACATCATGGAAAAATCCGAGTACTCCGGCATGTTCGGCGACTACTCCTCCTTCTCCATGGAGATGGACGAGATCGGCGAGCTGGAGGAAGAGGATCTGGAGGAGCTGGGCGAGGTCGTTGAGGCCGCCGAGGCGGAAAGCGAGAGCGCGGAATGAAGAACGAAAACCATGTCCGCCGCCGCTCAAAGCGGATCGAGCGGCTCTGCCTGGGGCCCTATTCGACCTGGGCCGTGCTGTTCATTGTGGTGCCGCTGATCTTCGTGGCCTACTACGCCTTTACCGACAACAGCTTCCATTTCACCACCGCCAACATCACCCGCTTCTTCACCGCCACCTCCAAGGTCACCGACGACAGCGGCGCGGCGAAAGAGGTGCACACCTATCTGCTGATCTTCGGCCGCTCGCTGAAGCTGGCCGTGATCTCCACGATCCTCTGCCTGCTGATGGGCTATCCCGCGGCCTACATCATCTCCCGCTCCTCCGCCCGGACGCAGAAGATCATGATCACGCTCATCATGATCCCCATGTGGATGAACTTCCTGATCCGCACCTACGCCTGGATGACGATTCTGCAGGACACCGGCATTTTCAATTCCTTCCTGGGTCTACTGCGCCTGCGCCCGGTGCACATCATCGGCACCGAGAGCGCCGTCGTCATCGGCATGGTCTACGACTACTTCCCCTACATGATCCTGCCCATCTACTCCGTCATGGCCAAGATGGACATCAAGCTCCTGGAGGCGGCGCGGGATCTGGGCTGCAACGGCTTTGGCGTGCTGCGCCGGGTCATCTGGCCGCTGAGCCTGCCGGGCGT
>CAMNKQ010000060.1 GCA_946542465.1 uncultured Clostridia bacterium
CTACCTCCACCTTGGCAAGGTGGCGCTCTACCGGATGAGCTATGCCCGCGTCAGCATGTGGTATTCTACCACATTTTTCTGACTTGTCAAGAGTTAATTTCCTCTTCCGCGGGAATTTCTATCTCCTCCGCTTCTTCGGTCTCCTCGCGCTCCTCTTCTTCCGTGGCTATGCCAAGGATTTGCTCATAGTTCAGCGTCCCCGTGCAGTGGGGATAATGGAAATAATCCCAGCGGTAGACGCCCCAGGCCTCTTCGTCGTTGAGCAAAAAGCCCTCCTCGATGCCAAGCGTGTCACAGATCGACGGGTCGACATGGTAATACTCCCCTTCCAGCTCCACGATGTTCCAGCTGTGATTCTCCCGGTTGTACTGACCGTCCACGATCTGGCAGTTCAGGCCCAGCCGATGGCAGAGATCCACATAGCCGAAGGCCAAGCCTTCGCTGTTGGCATAGCGCTCGATCAGCGCCGCGTAAATGGTATTCTTATCCGCGTTTTCCACATAGCGGCAGTTGTTTACCAGATACTGGCAGGCCAGCAGGGCCCGTTCGCCTTCGCTCATTCCCTCTGTATCCAACTCGGCAAAGGGATCAAGCAGCTCCAGAGATTCGCGGCGCTTGCGCAGATAGTCTTTATCCATGCCGTAATTGAAATCGATCTCATACAGGCGCTGGGAATCCGCGCCCAGGATCACTTCCACATGGGCGCTCGGCTCCCGCGGCGCAATCGCCGGATCGGCCCGATAGATTTGGGACGCAATGGCCTCCATGGCTTCGCCGGTGGCGCCGCTGCGGTCAATCAGCAGGACAAGAGAGTCCTCCCCCTGCTCCATTGCCTCGCGGATCACGTCCTCCGCTTCCGCCGCATAGTTCAGATGGACCACCTTGTCCAGGTCGGCCGCGGCCGTGGTGTATGCCACGTTCACCATCGCTTCATAATGGTTAATGATCTTGGACAGATCGTAGGCGATGTTCTCCACACAATAGGCGCAGAGGGCATCCTGGGTACGGACCTGCCAAACAGCGCTGGCCATATCCGCGCTGGCGTCCCCCTCATAGCCGGGGTCAAAGACAATCCGGCGCTCATCCTCACCGTCCATGACCGTGCGCAGGAGCAGCTGTTCCAGCTCTTCCAGCGATTTAACCGTCGCGTCCGCGTCCTCCAGCCCTGCGGGAAACGGCGCCGGCTCATAGTCCGTCTCCACCACGTACTCCGCGTCGAACAGGCTTCCGCAACCGCAGAGCAGGCAAAGCGCTGCGGTCAGGAGCGGAATCAACAGGCGTTTTGCTTTCATCTGGGATCAGCGAACCTCCGAAATATTCTCAAAGCCGACGCCAAACACGTTCTTGGCGTCTGTCACGATAAAGAACGCGTGTTCGTCCACCCGGCGGACCAGGCGGCGCATCTCGCCCATCTGGGTGCGCTTGATGACGCACATGATGACGTTTTTCTTCTGGTGGGAGTAGGCGCCCTCCGCGTTCAAGATCGTCACGCCGCGGTGAACGTTTCCGTTGATGATGCTCTGCGTCAGCTCCTCGCTCTTCTCGCTGATGATATAGCAGAGGGAGGAGTTATCAATGCCGTATAGGGCCAGGTCCACCACCTTGCTCACCACATACATACCGATGAGCGAATACATGGCGCTCTGGAACTGGTTAAGCACAAAGGCATAGGCCACCACAATGACCACGTCGATCATCAAAACGATCGTTCCGAAATTGATCTGCGGGTATCGCTGCCGCAGCATCTTGGCCACAATGTCCACGCCGCCGGTGGAAGCGCCCACATAGTAGATCATGCCCATGCCTGCGCCCTTGATGACGCCGCCGATGATACTGCCCAGCATGGGATCTTCCGTGGCGACGAAGCTGGTCATGGCCAGGACGTCCACGCAGACGGAGGAGACCGCCGTGCCCACCAGCGACCCGATCAGATAGTCCAGACCAAAGTGCCGCCAGGCGATGAGAAAAAGCGGCGTGTTCATCACCAGGATCATCATACCGACCGGCCAGTTGGTAAAGCGGTTCAGGATCATCGCAATACCGGTGAGACCGCCGGAGACGATCCGATTGGGGAACATGAAATACTGAAAGCCGATGGCGTAAATGACGCTGCCCAGCGTGATCAGCGCATACTTGTTGATAATCCGCCGCACTCTGGATTTACCGGAATACTGCTGTACGCTTCCCATACACCGTACCTCACTCAATCAGAGATAGCTGTTCTTCCCCTTTGTCCTCGGGTTTCAAAAGCGCGCCGGCGCCCGGCACGTTGCGGACACGATAACGGCTGACATTCTGGATCCTTGTCTCGCTCAGCGGTCTGGCCTCTACCAGGAGTTTCTGCTTTTTCAGATTCATCACCGCCACGCCCTGGCTGCCGCGGCTGGTCTTGGTCTGAAGAAGAGAGCTGTGGAATATCAGGCAGCGATCATCACTGGCAAAAAGCGCAATGTCCTTTTCCTCGTCCAGAACCAGTACCGCCCGCAGCGGACTCTTGTCGGAATAGGCGCCGACCAGCTTTTTGCGGTTGGTCTTGGTCTCATAGGCGCTCATGGCGATGCGGGCCGCCTTGCCGTTTTCAAAGACATAGAGCACGTCCCGCCGGTAATCGCCGGGGTCGATCATCGTCACCACGTTTTCGCCGGGATCCATGCCCAGCTTGGTCGGCAGATAGGTGCCGAGGGTCGAGGCCTTGCCGTCCTCTAAATCGGCCAGCTTCACCTTGTAGATCTGCTGTTTATCGCTGACGATCAGCAGTTCCCGCCGGTTGGAGGACTCAAAGCTGAGCTTGAGCGCATCCCCCTCTTTGTATTTCTGCTCCCCGCTCATGCGCAGGGACTGGGCGGTGATCTTCTTGAAGTAACCCTCCCGGGAGAGGAAAAGCGTCACCGGGTAATCCTCCACGGTGTCCGCCTCGTCGAACTCCTCCACCTCGGAGGCGTAGACGATGGTGCTTTTGCGGGGAATGACATATTTCTTGTTGATCTGCTGCAGCTCGGCGATGATGATGTTTTTGAGCTTGCGGCGGTTATTGAGCGTTCCCTCCAGCTCCTCGATCGCCTTTTCCAGTTCCTCGGTCTCGGCGGTGCGCTTGAGGATGTATTCGCGGTTGATGTTGCGGAGCTTAATTTCCGCCACGAACTCCGCCTGGATCTGGTCGATCTTGAAGCCCATCATCAGGTTGGGCACGACCTCGCTCTCCAGTTCGGTATTGCGGATGATCTCGATCGCCTTATCGATATCCAGCAAAATGGCCTCGAGACCCTTGAGCAGATGCAGCTTATCCTTTTTCTTTTGCAGATCGAAGTATACCCGACGGCGCACGCAGTCGGTGCGCCAGGCGATCCACTCATCCAGGATCTCCCCCACACCCATAACCTTGGGGTTGCCGCCGACCAGGATGTTAAAGTTGCAGGGATAGGCGTCCTGCAGAGTGGTCATCTTGAACAGCTTCTGCATGAGCTTTTCCGGATCCACGCCGCGCTTGAGGTCGATGGCCAGGCGCAGGCCGCTCAGGTCGGTCTCATCCCGCATGTCGTTGATCTCACGGATCTTGTTGGCCTTGATGAGCTCCGCGACCTTGTCGATCACCGCCTCGGAGGTGGTGGTATAGGGGATCTCATAGATCTCGATGATGTTCTCCGAGGGCACATAGCGCCATTTGGAGCGCACACGGAAGCTGCCTCGTCCGGTACGGTAGATGTTCTCCATCTCCGCCCGGTCATAGAGGATCTCGCCGCCCGTGGGAAAGTCCGGCGCGGGCATAGTGGAGAAGAGATCATGCTCCGGATCCTTTAAGTACGCAATAGCGGTCTCGCACACCTCGTTGAGGTTGAAGCCGCAGATCTGGCTGGCCATGCCGGCGGCAATGCCCATGTTGGCCGAGACAAGCACATTGGGGAAAGCCGTGGGCAGCAGGCTCGGTTCCTTCATGCTGCCGTCGTAGTTATCCACCATGTCGACGGTGTCTTTGTCGATATCCCGGAACACTTCCGCGCAGATGGCGGAGAGCTTAGCCTCCGTATAACGGGAGGCGGCGTAGGACATATCCCGGGAATAGACCTTGCCGAAGTTGCCCTTGGAGTCCACGAAGGGCGTGAGCAGCGCCTGATAACCCATGGAGAGACGCACCATCGTCTCATAGATGGCTGCGTCGCCGTGGGGATTGAGACGCATGGTCTGGCCCACGATGTTGGCGCTCTTGGTCCGGGAGCCGGAGAGCAGGCCCATCTTGAACATGGTATAGAGGAGCTTGCGATGGGAGGGCTTGAAGCCGTCGATCTCCGGAATGGCGCGGGAGACGATGACCGACATGGCATAGGGCATGAAGTTGGTCTCCAGCGTCTCGGTGATCGGCTGCTCCAGCACGGCCGCGTGCAGGCCGATCACATTGGGATTATCAAATTTTTTCTTTTCCTGAACTTTCTTCTTTGCCATCGTTATCTCTTCTTCGCCTTTTTCATCTTATCGCCTGTGTACAGACTTCTCTTGCAGCGCGGGCACACATCCAGCACCAGAACGCCGCCTATGATCCGCTTGCCGCAGGCCGGGCAGCGGCAGAGTCTGGCCGCCACGACCACGGTCGCCGCCAGAAAAGCCGCCGAGAGGAGCACGCAGGTCGTCTGCTGTGGGGTGTTTTCCGGGAAGAACAGCAGCCCGATCAGCCCGGCCGCGATCGCGCCGGCGAGCATATAGCGCGCCAGCTTCTGCCCTCTGGCAAAGGTATTGGGATAGCTCACTTTCATTCTTGTTCCCCTCTCTCAGGACAGATCCGCCAGATCGAGATACCGGGCGCCGACGGCGGCAATATGGTTTTTGCGCCCGTCCAGATCATCGCCCAGCAGCAGATCGAAGACCTCCGCCATGTGTGCGGCCTCCTCCGGCATGACCTTGATGAGGCGCCGTGTCTCCGGGTTCATGGTGGTCATCCACATCATGTCCGGGTCATTTTCGCCCAGACCTTTGCTGCGGCTGATGCTGACTTTGGAGCCTTTCAGGCCATCCAGGATCTCCGCCTTCTCCCGCTCGGAATAGGCAAACCAGGTCTTATCCTTGCAGTTGATCTCATAGAGCGGCGATTCGGCAATGAACACGTAACCCTCCCGGATCAAAGTCGGCACCAGGCGATAGAGCATGGTGAGGATCAGGGTGCGGATATGATAGCCGTCCACGTCCGCGTCGGTGCAGATGATGACCTTGCTCCAGCGCAGATTGTTCAAATCGAAATTGGACAGATCCTTGGTGTGCTTATCCTTGACCTCCACGCCGCAGCCAAGGACCTTCATGAGGTCCGTGATAATCTCGCTCTTGAAAATGCGGACATAATCGGCCTTCAGGCAGTTGAGGATCTTACCGCGTACCGGCATGATGCCCTGAAATTCCGCATCCCGGGAGAGTTTGCAGGCGCCGAGAGCGGAGTCGCCCTCCACGATGTAGATCTCCCGCTTTTCCGGATCCCGGCTGCGGCAGTCCACGAACTTCTGCACCCGGTTGGCGATATCGATACTGCCCGAGAGCTTCTTCTTCATACCCTGGCGGGCCTTCTCCGCCGTCTCACGGCTGCGCTTGTTGATAAGCACCTGCTCGGCGATCCGATCCGCCTCGGGCTTGTTCTCGATGAAATAGACCTCCAGCTGCGCCTTGAGAAACTCCGTCATGGCCGTCTGGATAAACTTGTTATTAATGGCCTTTTTCGTCTGGTTTTCATAGGATGTCTGGGTGGAGAAGCAGTTGGTCACCAGCACCAGGCAGTCCTGTATGTCCTGAAACTTGATAGAAGTCTCGTTTTTCTGGTATTTTCCGATCTGTTTGATGTACGCGTCAATGGCGGAGAGGAAGGCGCTCTTGACCGCTTTGTCCGGCGCGCCGCCGTTTTCCAGCCAGGAGGAGTTGTGATAATACTCCAGCGCCGTCGCCGTTTTGGAGAAGCAGAAGGCCGCCGAAATCTTCACCTTGTATTCGTTCTTGTCCTCCCGGTCCCGGCCCTTGCGCTCGGTAGAGACAAAGTAAGGGGCGGTCAGGGGCTTCTCCCCCGCCAACTCCGTCACATAGTCCACAATGCCGTTTTCGTAGAGGTAATCCCGCGTCTCGAACTTAGAGCCCTTCTGCAGCCGCAGCCGGAAGGTGACGCCCGCATTGACCACCGCCTGGCGGTGCAATACATCATCAAAATACTCTTCGGGGATGTCGATATCGGTAAAGACTTCAATGTCCGGCTTCCAGCGGATCGTGGTGCCGGTCTTCTTCCGGTCGGTCGGCTCGATCTTCAGCTCCTGGCCCTTTTTGCCGACCACCTTTCCCTTTTTGAAGTGCAGGGTATTTTTATTGCCGTCGCGCCAGACGGTCACGTCCATATATTCCGAGGCATACTGAGTGGCGCAGGCGCCCAGGCCGTTGAGGCCCAGCGAGTATTCATAATCGCCGCCGTCGTCGTTTTTGTACTTGCCGCCGGCATAGAGTTCACAGAACACCAATTCCCAGTTATAGCGTTTCTCTGTCGCGTTCCAGTCCAGCGGGCAGCCGCGTCCAAAGTCCTCCACCTCGATGGAGCCATCCTCATAATAACTGAGGGTGATCAGGCTGCCATGTCCTTCGCGGGCCTCGTCGATGGAGTTGGATAGGATTTCGAAAACGGCATGTTCACAGCCGTCCAGCCCATCGGAACCGAAAATAACGCCCGGACGTTTGCGGACGCGATCCGCTCCCTTGAGCTGGGAAATGCTGTCGTTGCCGTATTGTTCCGTTGCTTTGCTCATAGCTTGGATACCTCAACTTTTTGTGTCGCATACTTACCTATTTTACCGGATATAGTATACCACCAAACGGGTATAATTTCAAGTAGTCGGGCAAAGCCCCTAAACGTTCAAAGGCCGGTGTACCGTGGTACACCGGCCCGCAGAAGATAGTCCCCGGAACCGGAGGACCTCTCTTGCCGCTTGACAAAATCCCGTTTTGGATGTATCCCTATAAACAGATGTTTACAGAGCATGACATCCGGCGCGCTCTTTCTCTCTCGCCGCCCGGAACCCTGTCCGCGCTTAGTATATGCTCTGCCCGCGGCGCTTATCCCGCCAGTTTTTTCCGTTTTCCAACGGAGACAGAAAGGAAACAGTTCATGGAAACCCTGTCCAGTCTTTTGATGCTCGCCGCCAGCATTGTGTTTGTGGTGCTGCTCATTAAGGTTCTCTTTAAGCCCATCAAAGGCATTTTGAAATTCATTTTCAACGCCGTTCTGGGCTATATCCTGCTCTTTGTTATCAGCTTTTTCGGGGAGTTCATCGGCTTGACGATCGACCTCTCGGTCATCAACATCGTCATCGCCGGTCTGCTCGGCGTCCCCGGCGTCATCCTCGTCACTCTCGCCAGCTTTTTATTTTAAGCCAATACGGCACACGGCCCGGTCGGATCGACCGGGCCGTTCTTTTTACAGTTCTTCGATATTGGTGACATCCTCGATGGCGTGGAGGCTGCGGATCATTTCCTCATCCAGGTTCTTCTTGGTCGCCTGCACCTCGATGATCGCGCAGTAGCGGTGATCCTCGCCCTCGGTGATGCGGGTGATCTCCAGGTCGTTGATCTTCACGTGGTTGGCCTTGAGGGCGATCATGATGTGCTCAATGCAGATGGAATGCTTATACTCGATATAGAGGCTCACATCCTCCACCTTACGGGCAAAGCGGTATTCGAACTTGCTCAGCACCAGCTCCGCCAGGAGCACCATAGCCGTAGAAAAATACGCCAGTTCCAGATAACCCGCGCCGCAGACCAGGCCGATGGCCGCCATAGTCCAGAGTCCGGCGGCCGTCGTCAGGCCCTTGACCCGTTTGCGCTTGGTTACAATGATCGTACCGGCGCCGATAAAACCGATACCGGCAATGGCCTGCGCGCCCATACGGGCGATATCCGTATACAGATGCATGACCTGATAGAGATAGAGGTTCGTCAGGATCGTGACCGAGGCGCCGAGACAGATCAGGATATGAGTGCGGAAGCCGGCCGGGCGGCGCTTGAATTCACGCTCGATGCCCACCAGGCCGCCGCAGATGACGGCGGACACCATACGCACGGTGACAGCGAGGAGCGTCATCTCTCTCGCAAAATCAAACATATGCAGCACAGGTCCACCCCCTTATATCTCTTCGATGGCCACCACGCCATCGATCATTGCGATCTTCGCCAGGATCTCCGTGTGTGGGCCGCGCTTGGGCAGCTTCACGCTGAACAGACCTTTGGCGTGCTGTTCGCCATTCTGTTCCACCTTGCCGAGCTCCACGTCGTAAATCCGGATGCCCTTCTCTTTGATGATGTTCACCACGTTGCCCAGATTTTCAATGCTGTCAAGCTCCACATAGAAATTCATATTCCGGGATTTGGCCAGCACGTTATCATCAACAAGGGGAAACAGTTTCATAGTCAGGATCAGCAGGATCAATCCGACGACGGTACACTCGTAAAAACCCGCGCCGATCGCCAGGCCCATGCAGGCCGAGGCCCAAAGGCAGCTGGCCGTCGTCAGGCCCTTGACCTCCTGGCGTTCCGTGAGCAGGATCGTACCGGTGCCGATGAAACCGACGCCGCTGACAATCTGGGCCCCCAAACGAACCGCATCGGTCCGCTGGCCGACAATGGCGAAGTCCTCCGCCCACTGCGTATTCAGCATCACGTTCAGATACTGACTCAAAATCTGTGTGGACGCCGCGGCCAAGGCCACCAGCATATAGGTGCGGAATCCGGCGGGCCGGTGTTTCTGCTCCCGGTCAAAGCCGATGATCCCGCCCATGATCATTGCGAGCACCACCCGCAGCATCATGGAGGCGAGATTCAGTTCCCGCAAGTAGGTCAAATAGTGTTCCATGGCGCACCCTCAATAAAAACGCATGAGCGCTGAAAATCTCAGCGCTCTGCTTTAATTTTGTATCATTATACCATTCCTGAGTTCTTTTTCAATGGGTAAACAAGACAAAAAGCTTTCTATTTTTTCAGTAATTATCACCACAAGGCGAAAAGAGGGTCTCCAGCAGCGGCGGCAGTTCCTCCAGGGAATGGATCTCAAAATCGGCCGGGATCTCCGCCCGGGGACTCTCCCGCCGATAATTAAACCAGCAGCTGCGAATGCCGGCGTTGCGCGCGCCCCGGATATCCGAGGTCAGGCTGTCCCCGACGATCAGCGCCCGATCCGGGTTGAAATCCGGGATCTGTGCCAGGCTTCGGTCAAAGTATTCCCGATCCGGCTTGTTGACCCCGATCTCCTCGGAGATGAAGATCCCGGAGAAATACCGGGCAATCCCCGCGCTGGCGATCCGGCCGGCCTGTACGCGCGCCGTGCCGTTGGAGATGATATAGAGTTCATAGCGCCCGTACAGCTTCTCCAGGAGTGCCTCCGCCCCGGGCATGAAATAATGGCCTACCGCCAGGTTCTCCTCATATCTGTCCCGTGCCGTTTTTCCGTCACAGTCGATGCCATATTCGGAAAAGAGGATGTCAAAGCGCCGGGTCAGGGTTTCCTCCCGGCTCTGCTTCTTCTCCTCCAGCAGTTCCCACTGCTGCCGGTTGATCACACTGTAGCGCCGCAGGATCTCCTCCCTCGGTTCCAAGCCCAGGCTCCGCAGCGTTTTGCTTAGCGCGATAGCCTCGGCTTTATGAAAATCCAAGATAGTGTCGTCCAGATCCAGAAGGACATAGGCTCTGCTCATAGCTGACGAATCCCCTCGACCACCTTGTCGTAATGCATGCCAAGGGAGGCTTTTACCAGCACGGCGTCATCTTTCCGCAGCAGTTCCGGCAGCGCCGCGATCAGCGCCTCCTGGCTCTCGAAATACCGTCCCGCCGCGCCAAAGCCTTCCACAAACCAGCGCCCCAGCGGACCGCTGGCATAGAGGGCATCCACGCCCTTTTCCCGGGCGTAGCGGCCCACGTCCTCATGGAGTTCTTTTCCGGTCTCCCCCATCTCCAGCATATCCCCGAGGATGGCCACATGGCGTCCCGGGAGCGTCATGAGCGAGTCGAGCCCGCACTTGACAGAATCGGGATTGGCGTTATAGCTGTCATCGATCAGGGTGACAAAACCGGTGTCGCCCACCGCGGCGCGGCGTCCCACCGCGTGAAAGCG
>CAMNKQ010000061.1 GCA_946542465.1 uncultured Clostridia bacterium
AGACATAGGAGCGGATCTGGCTGCCCCATTCGATCTTCATCTGCACGCCCTTGATATCACTGATCTTTTCCAGATGCTCCCGCTCTTTGATCTCGGCCAGGCGGGCGCGGAGCATGTTTTTGCAGTTCTCCAGGTTCTGGAAATGGCTGCGCTCCACCTGGGAGGAGACCACGATACCGGTGGGCTTATGGATCAGACGGACCGCGGAGGAGGTCTTGTTGACCTTCTGGCCGCCGGCGCCGGAGGAGCGGTAGACCTGCATCTCAATATCGTCGTCCCGCAGTTCGATCTCGTTGTCGTCGCTGATCTCGGGCATGACCTCGACCGCGGCGAAAGAGGTGTGGCGGCGGCCCGCCGCGTCAAAGGGGGAGACGCGCACCAGGCGGTGGATGCCATGCTCGCTCTTGAGGAAGCCGTAGGCGTTCTCGCCCTCGATCATGATGGTCGCGCTCTTGAGGCCGGCCTCGTCGCCGTCCAGATAGTCCATGACCTTCACCTTGTAGCCGTGGCGGTCGGCCCACATGTTGTACATGCGGTAGAGCATCGAGGCCCAGTCCTGCGCCTCGGTGCCGCCGGCGCCGGCGTGGAAGGTCAGGATGGCGTTGTTGGCGTCGTATTCGCCGGTGAGCAGGGTGCTGAGGCGGGTGGCCTCCACCTTCTCGGAGAAATCCTTGAACTCGCTCTGCAGCTCAGGCAGCATGGAGTCGTCGTTCTCCTCGATGGCCATCTCGCACATCACCTGCATATCGTCCCAGGCGGAGCAGAGCTTTTCATAGTTCTCCACCTTGCTTTTCAGGGTCTTCAGGCGCTTCTGGACCCGCTGGGAGTTCTCCACATCGTTCCAGAAACCGTCGCGCTCACTGGCGGCCTCCAGCTCCTCGATCTCCTTCTGGGCGGCTTCCAGCTTCAGTGCCTCCCGCAGCACATCCAATGTGGGCTTGGCGCTGTTGAGCTTGGCTTTATATTCTTCAAATTCCAGCATTTTGGCTACTCCTTACGCATTTCTTGACAAGACATTATAATGATTATCGCAGGGCGAAATCAATCGATTTTCGATTGATTTCGCTGCCAAACGACAGGTTTGGCAGCGAATGATTCAAAGAATCATTCGCGCGATGCTCATTGCAATGAATATATGGCACGGCAGCAAAGCTGCGTGCTGAGCCGCAAAGCGGCTCGGCGGAACGCCTTTCGGCGTTTCGCCATTAGTATTCATTATAAACAAAAAACGTCATCTTGTAAATCTGTTTTTTTATTGGCATTTTTTCTTGCAAAAAAGGTCGCTTGCTCTTTTCAAGTCATGCTTGTTGTGATACAATAAAATGGTCAATATAGAGCAATTCGAGAGAGTGTTTGAGAGATCTGATTAACGGAGGAAAAGAAAACATATGATTGCACACGGCAAAGAGATTAAGGTTTTCACCGGCAATTCCAATCCCTCCCTGGCACAGAGCATCTGTCAGGAGCTGTATATGGGCCTTGGCAATGCCGCTGTCTCCCAGTTCGCCGACGGAGAGTGCTCCATCTCGGTGTATGAACCGGTTCGCGGCAAGGACGTGTTCATTGTTCAGTCCACCTGCAAATCTCCCGTCCGGGAAAAGAAATCCGAAACTGCCAACAACTTTGAAACCGTGAACGACAATCTGATGGAGCTGCTCATCATGATTGATGCGATGCGCCGCGCGTCTGCCGGCCGCATCACCGCCGTTATCCCCTATTTCGGCTATGCCCGCCAGGACCGCAAGGCCAAGAGCCGCGATCCCATTTCCGCCAAGCTTGTCGCCAACCTGATCACCGCCGCCGGCGCGGACCGCGTCCTGACCATGGACCTGCACGCGGCCCAGATCCAGGGCTTCTTCGATATCCCCGTGGACAACCTGATGGGCTCCAACCTCTTCGTAAAGCATTTCCTAAAAAAGTTCGGCAAGGGCAATGAGGACGTGATGGTCGTCTCCCCCGACGTGGGCAGCACCGCCCGCGCCCGCGCCTTCTCCATGAAGCTGGGCGTCAACATGGCCATCGTGGACAAGCGCCGCGAGCGCGCCAACCAGTCCGAGGTCATGAACCTCATCGGCAACGTCGAAGGCAAGACCTGCATCCTGCTGGACGACATTGTGGACACGGCCGGTTCCCTCTGCGGCGCGGCCAAGGCGGTCAAGGAGATCGGCGGCGCGAAGGAAGTCTACGCCTGCGCGACCCACGGCGTTCTGTCCGGCCCGGCCATCGACCGCATCAACGAAAGCTGCATCAAGGAGCTGCTGCTGCTCGACACCATTCCCTATCCCGCCGACAAGCCCGCCTGCGATAAGATCTCCTACCTGACGACGGCCTCCGTCTTTGCCGAGGCGATCCGCCGCATTTACGAGGAAGTCTCCATCGCCAATATGTTCGATAACTAATTGTTACCGAAAGGCTCCGCCTTTCTGTAACAGTTAATGAGATTGCACTCCGCTCAGCGCACGGCCTGAGGGCCGCACGTTCGCTCCGCGAGAGGAGTTTTTTCCGAGGTACACGCCCCCGGAAAAAACAATAAAATCTGTTTCGCCGCTGCGGCGCCGAAATCAGAGGGGGGCCCCTCTGAACTCCCCGCTGCGGACGGAACAAGCAACAAGGATTTTTAACGTATGTTGTTTTCCAAGCCTTCCGGCGTGAGCTGGCTGGTGGTGTTTCTGGGCAATCCCGGTCTCAAGTATGAGGGGACGCGCCACAACGCCGGCTTCATGACGGCGGACGCCCTGGCCAAGCGCAAAAATGTGGCCATCAACCGCGCCCGCTTCCATGCCCTGACCGCGCAGTGCGAGATCGGGGAGGAGAAGGTGCTGCTGATGAAGCCGCAGACCTTTATGAACCTCTCCGGCGAGGCGGCGGCGGAAGCGGCCCGCTTCTATAAGATCCCGCCCCAGCATGTGCTGGTGGTGTCGGACGAGGTCTCCCTGCCGATCGGGCGGCTCCGGGTGCGGAGCAAGGGCTCGGCCGGCGGCCACAACGGGCTCAAGAGCATCATTGCCTGCCTGGGAAGCGAGGAGTTTCCCCGCATCCGCCTGGGCGTGGGCGCGCCGCCCCACCCGGACTATGACATGGCGGACTGGGTGCTCTCCACCTTCAAAAACCAGGACGCGGAGGATATGGCCGCGGCGGCCGCAAGGGCGGCGGAAGCGGTGGAGTGCTACATCCTCAACGGCCCGGAGAAGACCATGAACCGCTACAACGGAGCGTAACACAGTAGTCACGCGGCGCGTGCCGCTTTTTGGAAAAAAATAATAAATAGGAGGCTGCATATGAAGAAAAGCTGTATAGCGATGCTTCTGGCAGGTGGACAGGGCTCCCGTCTCTATGCCCTGACGCAAAATGTGGCAAAGCCCAGTGTACCCTTCGGCGGCAAGTACCGTATCATCGACTTCCCGCTCTCCAACTGCGCCAACTCCGGTATCGACACCGTCGGCGTTCTGACCCAGTACCGGCCCCTGCAGCTCAACAGCTACATCGGCAACGGACAGCCCTGGGATCTGGACTCCTCCGACGGCGGCGTGTTCATCCTGCCCCCCTACCTGGGCGCGGGTGAGAAGGGCTCCTGGTTCACAGGCACGGCCAACGCCATCTACCAGAACATCGGATTCATTGAAAACTATGATCCCGAGAACGTGCTGATCCTCTCCGGCGACCACATCTACAAGATGGACTACGCCAAGATGCTCAAGGAGCACCTGGAGAAGGACGCGGCCTGCACCATCGCGGTGCTGCAGGTCTCCCTGGAGGAGGCCACCCGTTTCGGCATCATGAACGTGGGCGAGAACGGCTACGTCTGCGAATTTGAGGAAAAGCCCAAGCATCCGAAGAGCGATCTGGCCTCCATGGGCATTTACATCTTCAACTGGAAGAAGCTGAAGCAGTATCTGGAAGCCGACGCGGCGGATCCCAATTCCTCCAACGACTTCGGCAAGAACATCATTCCCGCCATGCTGAACGCGGGCGAGAAGCTCTGGCCCTACCGCTTTGACGGCTACTGGCGCGATGTGGGCACCATCACCTCCCTCTGGGATGCGAACATGGATATGCTCTCCACCACGCTCATCAACCTCTACGATCCCAGCTGGCCCATCGGCGCGCGCAGCCCCGTCTGCCCGCCCCACTATGCCGGTGAGCACGCGCAGATCATCCACTCCATCATCACCGAAGGCTGCGAGATCGACGGCCATGTGGAAAACTCCGTCCTCTCTCCCGAGGTCGTTGTGGAAGAGGGTGCGAAGGTCCTCTACAGCGTGCTGATGCCCGGCGCCGTGGTCAAGAAGGACGCCGTGGTGGAATACGCCATCGTCGGCGAGAACACGGTCATCGAGCCCAGGGCCCATGTGGGCGCTGCCCCCGACGGCACCGACGGCTGGGGCGTCGCCACCTGCGGTCCCAACATCACGATCCGTCAAGGCGCTGTGGTTCCGGCCGCGGCCATGATCTATACGGGCGAGGAGGTTTAAGCCATGAGAAAATATCAGGGTATTATCTTTGCCTACCGGGAAGAGCCGGAGCTGCGCGAGCTGACGGCCAACCGTACCGCCGCCTCTCTGCCCTTCTGCGGGCGCTATCGTCTGATCGACTTCCCTCTTTCCTCCCTGCGCAACGCGGGCGTGCTGGATGTGGGCGTCATCATGCAGCGTGACTATCAGTCCCTGCTGGACCACATCGGCAGCGGCAAGGCCTGGGACATGAGCCGCCGCAGCGGCGGTCTGCGCATGCTGCCCCCCTTCGGCCTGCCCCAGTACCACAACGGCAACTACAACGGCACCATGGAAGCCCTGAACGCGGTCGGCTCCTATCTGCGGGACAGCAGCGCGGAGAACGTGATCCTGATGCTCGGCAGCGTCGCCGCCAACATCGATCTGGCCGCCGCCATCCAGAAGTATGAGGAGTCCGACGCCGATGCGCTGGCCATCTGCATGGACCACGATCCCATGGGCGTCCACCACCGCTTCAATGTGGGCCCGGACGGCTATGTCAACGGGCTGAATCTGTATCGCCGCGGCGCCGGCGACGGCCTGCCCTCCCTGGAGGCCTACATCTTCCGCAAGGACATCCTGCTGGAGCTGATGGATTACTGCCGCGCCAACAACCACTATCTCTTCCACCGCGACGCCATCACCCTGTTCCTCAGCCGCGGCGGCAAGATGACGGTCTATGTCCACGAGGGCTATGCCAACAGCATCCGCAGCGTGGAGGAATACTATCAGGTCAGCCGCGACATGCTGAAGGCGGAGAATCGCCGCCAGATGTTCCCGGTCGGCCGCCCCGTCCGCGCCAAGACCCACGAGGATGTGAGCACCTATTACGGCGAGACGGCCCGCTCCGTCAACAGCCTGGTGGGCGACAAGTGCATCATCGAGGGCGATGTGGAAAACTGCATCATCTTCTCCGGCGTGCATGTGGCCCCCGGTGCAAAGCTGCGCGACTGCATCATCATGAAGGGCTGCGACGTGGGCGAGGGCGCAGAGCTGAGCTGCGTGATCGCCGATAAGGCCTGTAAGTTCTCCCCGGCATCCGTATTGATCGGCAGCCCCAAGCTGCCCACCGTCGTTCCCAAGGGAACCGAGATCTGAATCTGAACGAGGCGGCCTGAGAAGGTCAGGCCGCCTCTTTTTCTGTGCAAATGAAACCGTTTCCATGACTTGACTTTGTTGACAAAATGCGGTATTCTCCTGCATTGTATATATATGTTAAATTTTTAGCCCCTTGCGAAGCGGCTTTCGCGAGGGACTGTCACCACGGAGGTTTTTCCTATGATCACTGAAATTTCCCGCGACGAAGTACGCAGCGCCATTGAGGATAAGCTCTGCGCCTATTTTGCCACGTCCAGCCAGGAGGCCACCAAGGATCAGGTCTTCCAGGCCTCGGCCATGGTGATCCGCGAGATCATGAGCCGTTTTCTGACGGCCGAGGATCCCCGCCACGTGGAGAAGGAAGTCCACTATATGTCCATGGAGTTCCTGATGGGCCGCAGCCTGATGAAGAACGCCTATAACCTGGGCATGAGCGAGGCGCTGACCGGCGCCCTGGAGGACCTGGGCTTCAACGCCACCGACATCTTCGAGGAAGAGCCGGATGCCGGCCTCGGCAACGGCGGTCTGGGCCGTCTGGCCGCCTGCTATATGGACAGCATGGCGACCCTGGGCCTGGAGGCCACGGGCTATTCCATCTGCTATGAGCTGGGTATTTTCCGCCAGAAGTTTCAGAACGGCCAGCAGACCGAGGTGGCCGACAACTGGCGCATCGCGGCGGACAGCTGGCTGATCCCCCGCTATGAGGACGCGGTGGAGGTCCGCTTCGGCGGGCAGATCTCGCCCCACTGGGACGCCAACGGCCATTATTATGCCGAGCATACCGGCTACACCGCCGTGATCGCTGTGCCCCGGGATATGCTGGTGGCCGGCTACGGCGGCCGGGAGATCAACACCCTGCGCCTCTGGGAGGCCCACAGCACCAACTCCCTGGATATGTACCTCTTCTCCGAGGGCGAATATGTCAAGAGCCTGGAGCAGCGCACCATGTCCGAGGTCATCACCAAGGTCCTCTATCCCGCCGACGATCACATCGAGGGCAAGAACCTGCGCCTGAAGCAGCAGTATTTCTTCGTCTCCGCCTCCGCCCAGGATATCGTGCGCAAGCACATCCTGAAGTGGGGCGATATCCGCTCCTTCGCCAAGCACCACACCATCCAGATCAACGACACCCACCCCACCATGATCATCCCCGAGCTGATGCGCATCTTCATGGATCAGTACAACCTGGGCTGGGATGAAGCCTGGGAGATCGTGCGCAAGAGCGTGGC
The DNA here is from genome assembly GCA_946542465.1 of uncultured Clostridia bacterium. Taxonomy (GTDB): domain Bacteria; phylum Bacillota; class Clostridia; order Oscillospirales; family Oscillospiraceae; genus Limivicinus. The sequence continues at coordinate 6,818 of CAMNKQ010000061.1, forward strand.
CTATACCAACCACACGGTCATGAGCGAAGCGCTGGAGAAGTGGCCCCAGGATCTGGTACAGCAGCTGCTGCCCCGCCTGTGGGAGATCATGTGCGAGATCAACCGCCGCTGGTGCGATTACCTGGTGGCGAGCTTTGGCCGCGACGATCCGCGCATTGGCCGGAACCTGGTCATCGCCAACGGGCAGGTGCACATGGCCAATATGTGCCTGGCCACCTGCTATAAGGTCAACGGTGTCTCCCGTCTGCACGGCGAGATCCTGAAGAACGATCTCTTCAACGACGTCTTCACCCTGCGGCCCGACCGCTTTACCCACGTCACCAACGGCATCGATCACCGCCGCTGGCTGGCCCAGATCAACCCCGGCCTGCATGCGTTGGTGGCCGAGTGCCTGGGCGGCGACGAGTATCTGACCAAGCCGGAGGAGATGATCCGCTTCAAGGATTTCGCCTCCGACAGCGAAGTGCGCGCCCGCATGAACGCCATCAAGAAGCAGAACAAGGAGCGCCTGGCCGCCTTCACCCGGCGCAACGACAGCTTTGTCCTGAACACCGATGCCATTGTGGACGTTCAGGTCAAGCGTCTGCACGAGTACAAGCGCCAGCTCCTGTGCGCCATGCGCATCGCCTCCCTGCAGATGCAGCTGCACGACAATCCGAACATGGACTTCGTGCCCCGCACCTTTGTCTTCGGCGCCAAGGCGGCCGCCGGCTACCGCGTGGCCAAGCGCATCATCGAGCTGCTGCTCTCCATGGCCAGCGACATCAACAACGATCCCGTCTGCAAGGATAAGCTGCAGGTCCTGTTTGTGGAGAACTATCGCGTCTCCGCCGCCGAGGCCATCGTGCCCGCGGCCCAGGTCTCCGAGCAGATCTCCACGGCCGGCAAAGAGGCCTCCGGCACCGGCTGCATGAAGCTGATGATGAACGGCGCCGTGACCATCGGCACCCTGGACGGCGCCAACGTCGAGATGTACGAGCGCCTGGGCGACGAGAACATGTTCCTCTTCGGCCTGCACACCGAGGATATCGCCCGCATCCGCTCCCAGGGCTACGATCCCTTCGCCGCGGCCCGGGCCGACTGGGAGATCCAGCGCGTGCTGGACCGCTTCTCCCAGGGCTTTGCCGACGGCAAGAGCTATTCCGATCTGGTCTCCGGCCTCCTCTACGGCGGCGATCCCTACATGGTCATCGCCGACTACCGCGCCTATGCCGACTGCCAGTATAAGCTCTACGAGCGCATCACCGACGAGGATGAGCGCGCCCGCCTCGCCATCGTCAACACGGCTGAAAGCGGCTTCTTCGCGGCGGACCGCGCCATTGAAGAGTACGCCAAGAACATCTGGAACGTATGACATACCGCATTACCGTCATCGGTGGTGCAAATGTAGACATCGGCGGCCGCCCTGCGGCCGCCCTTGCCTTACGGGATTCCAATCCCGGCACCGTCAGCCAGCGCTACGGCGGCGTGGGACGGAACATCGCCCACAACCTCTGTCTGCTGGGACAGGAGGTACATCTGATCACCGCGCTCGGCGGCGATCTCTACGGCGACGGCCTGCGGGAGAGCTGCCGGGCTCTGGGCATGGATCTGAGCATGTCCCTTGTCCTGCCGGACCGCCGCAGCTCCACCTATCTCTATGTCACCGACGAGAGCGGGGACATGCACGTGGGCATTTCGGATATGGAGATCACCCGCTGCCTGACGCCCGAGGTCTTGGAACCGCACCGGGAGGCGATCAACGCCTCCGACGCAGTGATCGTGGACGCCAATCTGGAGGCGGAGACGCTCCATTGGATCGGGGAAAACCTGAGCGCTCCGCTCTATGCCGACCCGGTCTCCACGGCCAAGGCGCCCCGGCTCAAGGCCTTGCTCCCTCGGCTGCGCGCCCTCAAGCCCAATGGGCTGGAGGCCCTGGCCCTGACCGGGGAGCACGACAGCCTTTCTGCCATTCGCGCCCTGCAGGAGCAGGGGGTGCAGCGTGTGTTTCTCAGTCTCGGCGCCCACGGCATGATGGCCGCGGAGGGGGAGGAGCTGGTCAAGCTCCCCTGTGTGAAAATGCCGGTCGTCAATACCACCGGCGCGGGCGATGCGGCGCTGGCCGCCCTGGTCTGGGCCGATCTGCGCGGCGGTGATCTGGAGAGCTGCGCCCGGACGGCGCTGCTGGCCGGCGCGATCACCAGCGCCTGCCCGGAGGCGAACAACCCGGAGCTGGGAAAGCTCTTAAAACATGACACAGCCTGGTGAAGAAAACTCCACCAGGCTTTTCTCTAAAGTATAAAACCTGCTCTCAAAACAGAAAAACTCTGTCGTCAGCCATCCTTCGGCCCATAAAAGCCTCGCAGAGTTTTTCGCCTCGCAAGGCGAAAAAACAATTCAATCCGTTTTTTCCGAGGACATGCGCCTTGGAAAAAACTCTTCTCAGCTCCGAAGTGTGCGAGTTGGCCGGCTTTAACGGACAACGAGTGCGCGCACGGAGCTGTAGCCCTTCCCGTTAAGAAAGGCCTGCGGCCTTTCTTAACGATCAAAAAATCCGCTGCCGAAGCAGCGGATTTTTGTTGTTTGATTTGAGACTTACTTCAGCTCGACAGTGGCGCCAACGGCCTCCAGCTGAGCCTTCAT
>CAMNKQ010000062.1 GCA_946542465.1 uncultured Clostridia bacterium
GGCGAAAAACTCTGCGAGGCTTTTTCCTACGATAGAGTTTGTCTACAGTCTGAGAAGCGCCTCGGTTCACATCCGAGGCGCTTCTCTTATTGATATTCAGAACAATCCGCCCAGCCAGTTGGCCAGGGGAAAATACAGGATCGGCAGGAAAATGGCCGGAAGCATGTTGGAGACCTTGATGCGCTCCCTGCCCAGCTCCAGCATGTTGATGGCCATGCCGATGAGGATCACACCGCCCACGGCGCTCATCTCGGTCACCACCTGATTGCTGAGCGCCGGACCGACCCAGCCGGCCAGCAGCGTTAAACCGCCCTGGAAAAGCAGGATAAAGGCCGCCGAGCAGGTCACGCCCAGGCCCATTGCCGCGCCGAAGGCCATGGAGGAGACGAAGTCCAGCGTGCTCTTGGCGTAGATGATGCTGTAATTGTGGTTGATGCCCGCCTCCAGCGAGCCCACAATGGTCATGGAGCCGATGCAGAAGAGGATGCAGGCGGAGACAAAGCCCTCGGTAAAGCGGTTCTCCCCCACCTTTCCCTTAACGAGCTTGTCCTTGATGAAGTCTCCGGCGTGCTCAATGCCGTCATCGATACGCAGCGCCTCGCCCAGGGCTGTGCCGATCACCATGCAGACGATGACACAGAGGATGTTCCCTGTGCCGATGGCGCTGGAGATGGCAATCAGCGCCGTGCAGAGGCCCAGGGCCTTCATCAGCGCATGCTGCAGACTCTCCTTCAGGCGATTGCGCAGGAGGATACCCAGGAGGCTGCCGGCGATGACCGTCGCCATATTCACAAATACCGCAATCATTCTGAGATTTTCCCTCCCAGCAGCGCTTTGAGATACAAAATTGCCTGCCTGTAGCCCTCAAAGCCCAGCCCCATATAGGTCTTGACGCAGGCCATGCCGGCATAGGAAATCTGCCGGAAGCTCTCCCGGCTGCTCACATCGGAGAGATGCACCTCCACCGCGGGCAGCGCCACCGCTTTGAGCGCGTCCAGGATGGCCACACTGGTGTGGGTATAGGCGGCGGGATTGATGACGATGCCGTCAAAGACGCCGTAGGCTTCCTGGATCCGATCGACGATGTCCCCCTCGTGGTTGGACTGGAAGAGTTCGACCTCGATGCCCTCCTGTTGGCAGGTCTCCCAGATGAAGTCCTCCAGCGCTTTGAAGCTCTGCCTGCCGTAGATGGCCGGTTCGCGCAGGCCCAGCAGATTCAGATTCGGTCCGTTGATGACCAGCAGTTTCATCCCAGCACCTCCAAAATGGCGTTCACCGTCGCCTCCAGGCTGCCGTTATTGTCGATCACAACATCGGCAAAGCGCTCGTAGCAGGGGAGGCGTTTTTCATACAGCTCTTGCAGATCGCTGCGCAGGGAGATGGGGCGTCCCTCCTTGGGCAGACGGTCGATCTCCCGCTGCAGCCAGACGATCACACCGTTTTGGTGCAGCGGCTCGTAGTTCTCCTCCCGGGTGACGCAGCCGCCCCCCGTGGAGACGATCAGTCCGGAGCGCTTTCCCAGCTCCCGGAGGACCGCGCTCTCCCGCTTCCGGAAGCCTTCTTCCCCTTCCGCGGCAAAGATCGCCGGAATGGGTTGTCCGGCCTCCGCCTCGATGAGGGCGTCCGCCTCCTGTACCTCCCGGCCGAGCGCTTCGCCCAGGGCTTTGGCCACGGTGCTCTTGCCGCAGCCGGGCATCCCCACCAGGATCAGGTTCAGCATATCCCGGCGCATACGTGCTTCCACCCGGTCGATGGCCGCGTCCTCAATGGGGATACCGGTAAAAAGCTCGGCCGCCCGCTTGGCCTGGGCCACCAGCATATACAGCCCGCCCGCGCAGGGGATTCCCAAACGTTCCGCCTGCAGCAGAAGTGCCGTGCGGTAGGGGTTATACACCACGTCCAGCACCGCCTCGCAAGCCGGGAAACGCCGCAGATCCGCCGCCGCCTCGCCGTTATGGGGAAACATCCCCAGCGGCGTGGTGTTCACGAGCAGCTGCGCGTCGGCATGCCGGTGGAGATTCTCGTAGTTGTCCTCCCCCTGCCGGGAGATGACCGTGACACTCGCCGCACCCAGTTCCTCCAGCACAGCGCAGGCCATGACCGAGGCGCCGCCGCTTCCGAAGACCAGGCACTTGCGTCCCTTGACCGCGATGCCGTTTGTTTCGATCAGCTTCTCAAAGCCATAGGCGTCGGTGTTGTCCCCAAAGAGCGTTCCGTCCGGGCGGCGGACGAGGGCGTTCACCGCGCCGATCCGCCTGGCCCGTGGTGAGAGCTCGTCACAGAGCGGCAGCACCGTTTTCTTATAGGGGATGGTCACGTTCAGACCGGTCCAATCCCCCTGCCTGACAAAGCTCTCCAGCTCCTCCGGCTCCCGCTCGTACAGCTCATAGCTGTAGTCGGCAAAGAGGCCGTGGATCTGGGGGGAATAGCTGTGGCCAAGCTTTCGGCCCAACAGTCCACATTTCATAGTATCATCTCCATTTGATCCCACACGTCTATTTTTTCTATCTTTCGCCGCGCTCGGCGAAAGCAATACAATCGTTTTTTCCGGGGACATGTGCCTCGGAAAAAACTCTTCTCGCGGAGCGAACGTGCGGCTCATTGAGCCGTGCGCTGAGCGGAGTGCAAGCTTCTCAACGGAAAGCCCAGCGAAGCGGGTTTTCGTTGACTTAAATCACCTCGCTGTAACTGCCCAAATAGGAAAAGCTGTCGCAGAGGCTCGGCAGTTCCGCCATGAGCTGCCTGAACTCCGGGGAATAGACCGAGGTCTCCAGATCGAAATAGAACATGAACTCGAAGTTCCGCTCCGGCATGGGACGGCTCTCCAGCTTGTTCATGTTGATGCCCAGGGCGTAAAACCGGCTGAGCAGCTTGTAGAGGGAACCGGGCTGGTGCGGCAACGTCAGCATCAGGCTGGTCCGGTCCGCGCCCGGATAGATCTCCAGGTCCTTGGAGATGCAGATGAAGCGGGTGTGGTTGTTCCCCTGATCCTGCACCGACTCGGCCAGGGCCTCCAGGTTGTAAAGCCGCATACACTCCCGTGAGGAGAGGGCCGCGATATCCCGCCGGGAGGAATCGGCCACCATCTTGGCGGCGACAGCCGTGTTTTCGCAGGGCACGACCCGGATCTCCGGATGCTGCTGGAGGAAGGCGGCGCACTGGCTGATGGCCTGCTCATGGGAGTAGATCTCCTTCACGTCCTCCCACTTTGTGCCGGGCTTGACCAGCAGATTGTGGTCGATCTTCAGCCGCACGGAGCGGACGATGCAGAAGTTGTGCTTCATCATGAGATCGTACACGGCGTTCACCGAACCGGCCGTGCTGTTTTCCACTGGGATCACGCCGTACTGGCACAGGCCCTTTTCGATGGCCGAAAAGACCGCGCCGAAGGAGGCGAAATAAAAGATATTCGGAAGCTTGAAGAGCCGCTCGCATGCCAGCTGCTGATAGGAGCCCTCCACGCCCTGGCAGGCCACAACGGCGTGGCCCGGAAAGAGGGGCGGCGTCTCCTTGAGCGCCGTCTCGATCTGCTCGGTCAGCTCGCTCTTCGTGCCGAGGAGGCGGCTCTGGCAGCTGCGGCTGAGCTCAAAGATCAGGGAATACAGGCTCACCGCATAGTCCTTCAGACCCTCCGGCGTCTTCTCCGCGATCTGCAGCAGCTTCTCCTTCTCCCGGCGCATATCCAGCACCGGGAGATTGTTCTCTTTCTTATAGGCGGCGATGCCGGCGGCCACCTCCATGCGCTCGGCAAAGAGGCGGACCATCTCATCGTCGATGGCGTCAATGCGCGCCCGATATTCGCTCAGCTCCATTTATCGGATTTCCTTTCTGCGCTGCAGCAGCGCATCATACACCGCGATCGCCGCCGCCGCTTCCACCACCGGCACGGCGCGGGGGACGATACAGGGGTCATGCCGCCCCTCGATCTGCAGCAGCATCTCCTCCATGGTATCCAGATCCACGCTCTGCTGCTCTTTCGAAATGGAGGGCGTGGGCTTGAAGGCCACGCGAAAACGCAGAGGCATGCCGTCCGTAATGCCGCCGAGGATGCCGCCGCAGCGGTTGGTCGTCGTGACGACGCTTCCGTTCTCCACCGCGAAGCCGTCGTTGGCCTCGCTGCCGCGCAGGGTGGCCAGGGTGAAGCCGGCGCCGAATTCCAGGCCCTTGACCGCCGGGATGCCGAAGACGATGCGGGCAATGCGGTTTTCCATGCCGTCAAACATGGGGTCTCCCAGCCCGGCGGGCAGACCCAGCACCGCACATTCCACGATGCCGCCCAGGGAATCTCCCTCGGCCCGGGCCGCGGCGATGCTCTCCCGCATCTGCGCGCCTTTCCCATCGTCCACCACCGGGAAGTCCTTCTCCGCCGTGGAGGCGTTCAGAGGCCCCCAGTCGCAGACGCGGCCGATCTGGGCAATGCGGGAGATGACCGTGATGCCCTCCCGCTCCAGAAGCTGCTTGCAGATGCCGCCGGCAATGCAAAGCGGCGCTGTCAGCCGCCCGGAGAAATGCCCGCCGCCGGCATAATCCTGATAGCCGCCGTATTTCACTGCCGCGGTATAGTCCGCATGGCCGGGGCGCGGCAGATGCCGCAGGTTTTCGTAGTCCTTCGACCGGGTATCTTTGTTCTCGATCAGCGCCGTGAGCGGCGTGCCGCAGGTCCGATCCTCCTTAAGCCCGGAGACGAAGAGCGGCCGGTCGGCCTCTTTCCGCGCCGTGGACCAGGCGTTCTGCCCCGGGGCGCGGCGGTTCAAAAACTGCTGCAGTTTCTCCCTGTCGATTGTCTCCCCCGCCGGGATGCCCTCAACGGTCACGCCGACGGCCGGGGAATGAGACTGGCCGAAAATGGTCAGGCGGATATTCTCTCCATAACTGCTGCTCATAGCTCTCCTCCAAACAGGGACTCATAGTCCTCCCAGAAACGGGGATAGGATTTCTGCACGCACTCCGCGCCGAGGATCTCCACCGGCTCCCGGCAGACGGCGGCCGCCACCGCGGCGGCCATGGCGATGCGATGATCGCCCACGCTGTCCACCCGGCCGCCCTGAAGCTCCGGCTTTCCCCGGATCACCAGGCCGTCGGCCAGTTCCTCGATCTCCGCGCCCAGGGTGCGGAGCATAGCGGTCGTGCTGCTGAGGCGGTCAGACTCCTTCAGCCGCAGGCGGGCGGCGTTCACGATCCGCGTCTCCCCCTCGGCCACGGAGGCCGCCACGCTCAATACCGGGATCAGATCCGGGATGGGAGCGGCGTCGATGCGCTGTCCGTGCAGCGCGCCGCGGCGGATCAGCAGATTGTCTCCGTCCCAGACACATTCTGCGCCAAAGCGGCGCAGAATGTCAAGCACCGCCCGGTCGCCCTGGTGGCTCTCCGGGTTCATACCCATGATTTTCATGCCCTTTGGGGAAAGCGCGCCCACGGTCAGGAAGAAGGCCGCGTTGGACCAGTCGCCCTCCACCGCAAGTTGGCCGGGCATCCTTGCCCTCTGTCCGCCGGGGATAAGGTACTCCCAACTCTCCTTTTGAACCCGGACGCCCGCCAGGCGCAGCGCGTCCTCGGTCATGGTGATGTAAGCCGCCGACTCCACCTTTCCTGTGACGCAGAGACGGCTGTCCCCCTCCAAGAGAGGCAGCGCCATCAACAATCCGGAGATGTACTGGGAGGAGACGTTGCCCGGCAGCGTATAGTCCCCCGGAAGAAGCTGGCCGCTCACATGCAGTGACGCTCCCTCGGAACGGAGCGTCACCCCGTGTTCGCTCAGCTCCCGATCCAGTGGGGCCAGCGGACGCTGGGGCAGGCGCCCCTCCCGCAGGAATACCGCCGAGGCCCCCAGGGCGCCCACCACCGGCAGCAGGAAACGCAGGGTCGAACCGCTCTCCCCGCAGGGCAGCCGACACTCCCCTGCCGGGATCTGCCGGATCGGCTGAACCAGAAGGCAGTCGGCCTCTTCCCGAATCTGTGCGCCTAAGGCGTTCAGGCAGGCGACGGTGGCGGCGATGTCTTTGGAGATCCCGTCGCAGACGATCCGCGACTTCTCTCTTCCCAGCGCGGCCAGGATCAGGAGACGATGTGCCTGGGATTTGGAGGCCGGGATGCGCACACAGCCCCAGCGCTCCCCCGGTGAAAGCCGCTTGTTCATTCTACGCCTCCCGCCCGGAGCCAATCCGGGATCTCCGCCACGGGCACCGCCAGGATCCGGCAGCGGCCGATTGCCTCCGGCACCACCAGATGCATGGTGCTGCCGGTCCGTTTTTTATCCAGAGCCATGGCCGCCGCCAGCTCTTCCAGGGAGAAATCCGTCTCCGTGGGCAGACCATAGTCCCGCAGCGCGGCAGTCAGCCGCTCCACCGCTCCCTTATCGCAGTAGCCCTTGGCCGCGGCCGCCCGGGCGATCAGCGCCATACCGATGGCCACGGCCTGACCGTGCAGGATGGAAAAACCGCTGCAGGCCTCCACCGCGTGGCCGAAGGAGTGGCCCAGATTCAAAAGCTGCCGCTGTCCCCGGTCGTATTCATCCTCATGGACGATATCCCGTTTCATGCAAACGCAGGTCTCGATCACATGCTCCTCCTGCTCCCGGATGGGTCTTCGGCAGAGCTCTTCAAAAAAAGCGGCATTGCCCAGCACACCGTATTTTAAAACCTCGGCGCTGCCGCAGCAGTATTCCTCCTCCGGGAGCGTCTGCAGCACATCCGGGTCGCAGAGGACGACAGCGGGCTGATAAAAAGCGCCCACCTGGTTTTTGCCCGTTTCCAGATTGACCGCCGTTTTGCCGCCCACGGAGGAATCCACCATGGCCAGCAGCGTGGTCGGGATCTGAACAAAGTCGATCCCCCGCTGATAGGTGGCCGCGGCAAAGCCGGTGAGATCCCCGGTCACCCCGCCGCCCAGCGCCACCAGCACATCGCTGCGGGACAGGCGGTTTTCCGAAAGGAAATGCAGAAGCTTCCCATAGCTCTCCAGACTTTTGGAGCCCTCCCCCGCTTCGATCACATAGGGGACAACGCGCAGACCCGCGGCCTCCAGGGAGCGAATGACCCGCTCTCCGTAGAGGGGAAAAACGTTTTTCCCGGCGACCAGAACCGCCGTCTCCGCCTTGGTGACCCCGCAGATCTCCTCTCCGGCGCGATCCAGCAAGCCCCGCTCGATCAGCACCCTATAGTCCCGGCTCGCCGAGACCGGAATCCGAATCATGTGCCGTCCACCTCTTCTTTCCGCCGTTTTCCGTCCTCCAACAGCCGAACCAGCCTCTCCCGGTCATCGGCCACCATGGCCGCCCGGTATTCGTTCAGGCTCCCGATCAGCCAGTCCAGCTCGTCGATCAGATAGTCCTTGTTCTCCAGAAACAGCTCCGCCCACATGTCGGGGTTGAGCCAGGCAACGCGGGTCATGTCCTTATAGCTGCCCGCGGAAAAGCCGATGTGCAGTCCCGCCGTGGGGCTCTTGACATAGGCATTGGAGACCACATGGGCCAGTTGGGACGTGAAGGCGATCATGGCGTCGTGGTTCTCCGCCGTGGTGACGGAGATATGGCCGAAGCCGGCCGGAGCCAGCAGCGCCTTTGCCCGGTCCAGCAGCTCGATATCATCATACACCGGCGGGACCAGCACCATCGGCGCCCCCTCATAGAGATTGGCCCGGGCGTACTTATAGCCGGAGAACTTGGTGCCGGCCATGGGATGTCCGCCCACATAGGTAAAGCCATATTTCGCCGCCAGGGGGAACACCGCCTCACAGACCACCCGCTTGGTGCCGCAGCAGTCGATGACCAGCGGCTTGGGGCCGATAAAAGGGCCCATGCGTTTCAGATATTCAATGGCCGCCGCGGGATAGAGCGTCACCAGGATCAGATCGCAGTCGGCGATGTTCTCCTCGCTCAGTTCCCCATCCACGTCGCCGCTCAGCCTGGCAAAGTCCAGCACGGATCGGGTGCGGTTCCAGGCCAACACCCGCTCGCCCGCCGCGTGATAGGCCTTGGCAAAGGAGCCGCCGATCAGGCCCAGGCCCACAACACCGACCGTCATGCCGTCACGACCTTTCGCACCGCGCGCACCTTCTCGGCCAGCGCGCTGAATTCCTCCGGCCGCAGGGACTGCGCCCCGTCGCAGAGCGCGTGGATCGGATCGTTGTGCACCTCAATGATCAGGCCATCCGCCCCGCCGGCTGTCGCGGCCAGGGCCATGGGCGGCACCAGCTTGGCAATGCCGGTGGCATGGCTGGGGTCGACGATGACCGGCAGATGGCTCAGCTCATGGAGCATGGGCACCGCCGCCAGATCCAGGGTGTTGCGGGTGTAATCGGAAAAGGTGCGGATGCCCCGCTCACAGAGGATGACCCGCTCGTTGCCGCTGGCCATGATGTATTCCGCGCTCATCAGCAGCTCTTTGAGCGTATTGGCCAGGCCGCGCTTTAAAAGGATGGGCTTGTCCAGCTTGCCCAGTTCCCGCAGCAGGTCGAAGTTCTGCATATTCCGCGCGCCGATTTGGATCACATCCACATCCTCAAACAGCTCCAGATCCATGATGTTCATGAGCTCAGTCACGATGGGCAGGCCGGTCTCTTTCCGTGCGATGCGCAGCAGCTCCAGGCCCTCGGCCTTGAGGCCTGCGAAATCATAGGGCGAGGTGCGGGGCTTGAAGGCGCCGCCGCGCAGCATCTGCGCGCCCGCGGCCTTGACGGCCTTTGCCACCGTGACGATCTGCTCCTCGCTCTCCACCGAGCAGGGGCCGGCGATCATCACGAAATGGCCTCCGCCCACCTTCACATCGCCGATCTCCACCACGGTGTCCTCGGGATGGAACTTCCGGTTGCAGCATTTGAAGGGCTCGGACACCCGCTTGACCGAGTCGACGATCTCCAGACTGCCGACCAGATCCATATCCACCCGGCTGGTATCGCCCACCAGGCCCAGCACCGTCTGGTATTCGCCCTGGGACACATGGATCTGCAAACCCAGTTTCTTCAGCCAGCCGATCAGCTGCTCCCGTTTTTCCTCGGTAACACCGTGCTTCAATACGACGATCATTTTGTTTCCTCCTTGCATAAAAAAACGCCCCGACAGGCCGAACCTGCGAGGCAGCTATAAGCGTTTCAGCGACTTATTTTTGCACCACAAATCAGCCTTACCGAAGAGAATCAGTAAAGGAATCATAATAGGATGCAAAAGAAGTAGCCTTCATGGGTGAACTCCTTGCTTCAGGATAGTCACACTATAGCTCTTTTAAGCGCTAAAGTCAAGTGCTATTTTCC
>CAMNKQ010000063.1 GCA_946542465.1 uncultured Clostridia bacterium
TCGTTGCGCGGCTCATGGGAGGTCCAGCCGAACTTCATCGCGCCCAGATGCTGGCACAGGCGCACCGCCGGGGGCTGATGGCCGATGCGGTAGGCGATGAACTGGGGCCGGGCCAGAAAGTTGAGCAGGCAGCGGGAGAGCAGGAAGGCCTGGAAGGGCGGCTGCTTCTCTTCCCGATAATAACGCCGCGGCATGGCCAGCTGCCCGCGCAGCAGATCTCTCGCGTGGAAGCGGAACCAGGCCACGATCAGGGGATGGAAGCTCTCAATACACACCTCGCCCCGGTACTGCTCCAGCAGGGCGTAGGTCTTTTCGCACAGCTCCCGGTTGCGGCGGCCGGTTTTCAGCTCCACCAGCAGCGGGCTGCGGCCCCGGATGGTGTCCAGCACCTGGGAGAAGAGGGGGATGCCCGTGTCCTGCCCGCAGAGCTTGAGTTGGCTCAGCTCGGCGTAGTCCAGCTCATCCACCCGTTTGTCCACGCCGCAGACGCGCGTGAGCGTATCGTCGTGGAAGACGACCACCTGCCCGTCCTTGGAGAGCTGGACGTCCAGCTCGATCCCGTAGCCGGCTTTGGCGGCGCGGCGGAAGGCCTCCAGGGAGTTTTCCGGCACGGATTTATCCCGCGCGTGCAGGCCCCGGTGGGCGAAGTTCACGCCCCAGAAGGGCGCCTTCTGCCGCCTGGTGGCCCGTCCGGGGGCGACCAGGGCCAAAGGCGTGAGCAGCGCAAGGGCGCCGCCGAGCAGGGCGCGGCGTTTCAGCTTACAGCGATCCATCATGGAAGGCACCTCACAATTCAAGCAGATTCCGCCAGAGCGGAGACAATCAATCCTCGCCGATGGCCTCCAGGCCTTTGACGTTGGCGACCTTGCCGGCCTTGATGTTCTTGACCAGGGCGGTGAAGACCGTAAAGCTCAGGCAGATCAAAATCGAGGCATAGATGGGCAGCGTCCGCCAGGCCTGGGTGGCGTTGAGCGTCAGGCCCAGGAGCACCGGGGTGATGGTCTGGGCGGACATACTGGCGGTGTAGTAATAGCCGGTGAACTTGCCGATCTTCTTGGAGGAGCAGAGCTCCACCACCATCGGGAAGGAGCAGTTGTGCACCAGGGCCATGCCGAAGCCCTTGATGGCCCAGACGGCGAAGAGCAGCGTGGGGAAGGCAAACTCCCCCTTGGCGCCGACGACGCGGCCGGTGGGCGCGGCAAAGCACATGATGATGAGCCCCAGCAAGGTCACGGCCAGGCCGGAGGAGATGGTCCATTTCCGGCCGATCCGGTCCGCGATGCTGCCCGCGGTGGCAAAGCCGATCACCGAGGCGAGGCCGCCCACGATGGTCATGATCATCGTGGCGCTGGAGGCGGACTTCAGATAGTAGATGACGTAGTTGCCTATGTAGGTGCCCAGGGCGTTGTCCGCCATGAACCAGAGAAACTCCGCGCCCAGAATCGCCAGCAGCATCCGGCGGTTGGCGGCGGACATGGGCTTATCGTCGTCAATGGGCGTCTCCACCGCGGCGAGGGCCTCGCCCCGGGCCATCTCGTCCTTCAGCTCCTCGGCGAGCGTATTCTCCCGGATCGTAAAGAAGAGCACCAGCGCGGAGATCACCATCAGCCCGGAGGCGATGAGGAAGGGCAGCTCGATGATCCAGACGTTGCGGGCCTCGTCGGGGGTGTTGATGTAATCGGAGAGGACCAGGAGGATGCCCAGCACCGTGGCGAAGGCGCCGCCCAGATAGCCCATGATGTTGATGATGCCGTTGGCCTTGGCCCGCAGGGGCTTGGGCGTGATGTCCGGCATCAGGGCCACGGCGGGATTGCGGTACATCATCATGAAGATCAGTACGACCCCCATCATGACGACCATGCCGACGATGTTGTTGCGGTGGAAGAAGAGCGGGATGAAGGGGAAGGCCACCGCGGCCACAAAAGTACCCACCAGGATATAGGGCATGCGCTTGCCGATGGGCGTGCGCGTGCGGTCAGAGAGGTTTCCGAAGATGGGCAGCAGGATCAGCGCGGCCAGGTTGTCCAGCGCCATGATGATGCCGACGATCCACTGCACCTGGAGGATCTGGTGCTCGTTGCCGCTGGCCTTGAGGGCGTAGGAGGACATGTTGTACATCCGCCGGGCGAAGATATCCGTCAGGAAGGTGGGACACCAGGAATCGTAGACCTGCCAGAGCAGCAGGATACCGAAAAAGGCGAAGCCGATCAGCGCGGTCCGCCGGTAATTCAGCCTCAGCCCGGAGGCGGAGGCGGGGGATTTCTTGGCCATAGTCTCTCTCCATTCTGCCAAATAATACCGGGGACAAGAGTCCCTTTTTTGTATTTTACTACTAAAGATCCCAATAGGCAAGAGGAAAGAGGGAAGGACCGAGTCCCCCTTTATTCGACAAGGATACGGTATTGCTCGCCGGTCTCGGCGTCCACATAGATCCCGACCCGTTCGCCGCCCTGACCGCTGCCGATGAATTCATAGCAGCCCCGATCCCGGCCGCCCGCGCTGGTCAGGATCACCTTGCGGCTGCTCTCCGCTTCGAAGGCCTCGGGCAGCGCCTCCCGGGCCTGCTCCTCGTCCAGGGAGAAGCTGACGCCGCTTTGCTGTTCCCGGAAATCGGCGGCGTTGAAGCTGTGGACGCTGCCGTCGTCCAGGGCGATGGCGATGCTCAGGTCGTTGTCCAGCCAGACCGCGTCCCCCTCCGTGCGGGCAAAGCGCATCGCGGCGACCGCGCCGGCGGTCCTCAGCTCCCGCAGCGTCAGATCGTTGTAGCCGCGCTCTTTCAGAAAGGCCTCGGCTGCCGCCTGGGCCTCCTCCTCGGAGAGCAGCGCCTCGCTCACCAGACGGGTCTGGCTCATGCTCTCCACGCCGCTGCGGCTGACGCAGAGAAAGCTGTCCCCGCAGCGGAAGCAGCGCCGCCCCTCCAGCCCCTCGTATTCATAGACCTTTTCCAGCTCCTCCGGAGCGACGCCGAGGAAGGCCGCGGCCGCCTGCTGCATCTCCTCCTCGGTCAGATAGCCCTCGGCCGGGCGCGCCTCCCGGCTGTACTTGCCGTCATAGCTCAGGGCGGCGGGCGGCGCAAAGGAGGCTTCATAGTCCAGCAGGCGCGCCGAGAGGGGGAGAAGCGGCTCGCTGCCCACGTTGCGCAGGCGCTGCTCCCGGCTGTCCATGCGCAGCTCGCCGCCGTTGAGCTCCTCCTGCGCCGCGCGCAGGGTGCTGATAAACTCCGCGGAGCGCACCGCAAAGTCCCGCAGCGTGTTCAGCTCCTGCTCGCCAAAGCCCTCCTCCCGGCTCTCGCCGCAGAGCGTGTAGGCGTAATCGCCCGCCTGGTTGAGAAACGCGGACAGCTGTTCCAGCTCCTGGGTGGAAAAGGGGAGCGCGGCCATGGCGCTCTCCGCGGCGCAGGCCGCCGCGTAGGCCTCGCCGCAGACGGAGGCGCACATGGCCTTGTCGGTGGCATAGAGGCTCTTGCGCAGCGTCCGGGAGAGAGAATCCACCGCGTTCACCGTCTCCTCAAAGGCCAGGGAGGAACGGTAGAGCGCCGCCTGCCGCAAGCTCTGCACATAGTGGGCGTTCACCCCCGCCCAGAGGGCCAGCGTCAGCACGGCCGCGATGGCGTAGATGCGGATAAGGCGCGTATACTTTCTCATGAAATCCACTCCTTTTTGGAGTAGCATTTGCGCAAGAGCGTGATTTATACACGAGAGGCGGAAGCCCCGGCGGACAAAATTGCCCGGCCGCGGCGGAAACATCTTGCATTTGGCGGCCGATATGGTAAAATACCATCTATAAATAGTATAGAGATAAATGGAGCTGCTTATGAAAGTTCTGAAACGTATTCTGGCGGCAGCGGCGGTGCTTTGCCTGCTGGTGGCGCTGATGCCGTCCGCCTTCGCGGCGGATGACCCCCGTTTCCAGGATCGCACCTGGGAGGATATCACGCTGGAGTTCCTGGGCCGTGTGGGCGCGACCGAGACGGGGACCATCTGCATCGGCTACTACAACACGGTGACCGGGGAGGAGCAGTTTTACAATCCCGACACCTATATCACGGTGGGCAGCGTCTACAAGGTGCCCCTGAACATGGTCTACTGCGAGAAGATCGGCAAGGGCGAGATGACGCTGGACTCCACGGTCTTCGGCGTGCCCTACAATACGCTCCTGCGCGGCACGATCATCGACTCCAACAACGACTATGCCAAGACGCTCTGGGACAATCTGGGCAGCTACCACCATTATCGGGAGCTGATCGCCCCCTACATGGGGGAGGACGCCGCCACGGTGAGCGCCAAGTTCTATGAGAACAACTTCTTCACCGCCCGGCAGATGATCACCTGCCTGCGCACCCTGTATGAGAATCCCGATCGCTTCCCCTATCTGGTGGACGTGATGAAGGAAGCGGAGCCCGACAACTATTTTAACCGCAACGAGACCCGCTATGAGATGGCCCACAAGTACGGCTACAACAACGAGGCCTGGCATTATTACATCGCCGACAGCGGCATCATCTATACCACGGATCCCTATCTGCTGGTCGTCTTCACCGACAACAGCCCCTCCGCCTATGACATCCTGGCGGAGTACGAGGTGCTGATGAGCGATTACACCGAGTACCACACCAAGGAGCGCCTGACCGCCGGCGCGGTGGACGCGGCATTGGAGCAGCTGGAGTTCCCGGCGGCGCCGAGCGCGCTGCAGGGCGGCGCGGTGGCCGGGAGCGCGGCCGACGCCGAGGTCAGCTATGACACGGATCTGCCCACCTTTGCCAAGATCCTGGGCGTGCTGGCGGCCATGCTGTTCCTGCTGGGTATCTTTGCCAAGCTCGGCAAGCACACGGGCTATGTGATCCTGCTGCCGGCCCTGATCGTGACGGTGCTGGGGCTGCTCTTCATCCGCTCGCTGATCACCGGCGGGGCGAGCCTGATTCCCGACAAGGGCGACGGCAGCCAGACGACGGCCGCCTTCTTTGAGGCCCTGGAGGAGCGGGACTACGCGGCCGCCTGTGAGCTGCTGGACGGCTACGCCGGGCTGGGCCTGGAGGAGGCGCCGGAGGGCGAGAACGCCGCGCGAATCTATGAGCTGATGCGAAGCGGCTATGTCTACACGCCCGGTGCCGTGACCCCCGGGGCGGAGAAGGACACCGCCACCCAGAGCGTGACGCTTCGGCATTTCAGTTACGGGCGACTGCGCGACGCCGTCAAAGAGAGCATGAAAGCGCTTCTGAACTCCTATGTGGAGCAGCGGAGCGAGAGTGAGGTCTATGACGAGAACTATGCCATCCGCGGCGAAGTGGCCCGGGAGGCTTTCCAGGCCGCCATGGAGGGCGTGCTCGCCGCGCCGGAGGGCTGCCTGGTCGATGAGCAGCTGAACGTGGCGCTGCGCTACAGCACCAAGGGCTGGCGGATCGTGCCGGATGAGGCATTTATGAACGCGGTCTGCTGCGGATAAAAGAATCAAAGACCCGATGAAACCGGCTCACGTGGTTGAGCCGGTTTTTTGTAGGGAAAACAGGCTATTTATGCTTGCAAAGAGGGATGTATTCCTGTATAATACCCCGGCATACAGCAAAGGAGACAGAAAACATGGCAGATACAAAACGATTGGATTCCCGGCGAATGGGCGAGATGCCGGAGGGAAAGCTCCTGCTGCAGATGGCGGTGCCGATGATGCTCTCCATGCTTGTCCAGGCGCTGTATAATGTGGTGGACAGCATCTATGTGGCGCAGGTGTCGGAGGACTGCCTCTCGGCCCTGTCCCTGGCCTTCCCGGCCCAGAACATCCTGATCGGCCTGGGCACCGGCACGGGCGTGGGCGTGAGCACGCTGGTGGCCCGTGCCCTGGGGCGTCGGGATACGGAAGAGGCCGGGCACGTCGGCGGTACGGCGATTTTCCTCTCCCTCTGCTGCTGGGCGCTGATGGCGCTTTTCGGCGTCTTTCTGGCCAAGCCCTTTATCTACTCCCAGACGGACATCGAGAGCATCCGCGGCTATGCCGATTCCTATCTGCAGATCGTGACCATCGGCTCCCTTTTTGTCTATCTGGAGATCTGTGTGGAGCGGCTGCTTCAGGCCACGGGCCAGACCCGGCTCTCCATGTGGACGCAGATGATCGGCGCGGTGACGAACATCGTCCTCGATCCCGTCTTCATCTTCGGCTGGCTGGGCCTGCCCGCCATGGGCACGGCGGGCGCCGCGATCGCCACGGTGATCGGCCAGGCGGTGGGCGCCGGCGTCGGTTGGCTCTTCCACGTGCGGCGGAACCGGGAGCTGCCGATCCATTTCCGTCAGATCCGCCCCTATGGGCGCCTCATTCGGGACATCTACGTCATCGGTATCCCGTCCATCCTGATGATGTGCATCGGCTCGCTCACCAACTATATGATGAACCGGATCCTCATCGGCTTCACCTCCACGGCCATCGCCGTCTACGGGGCCTATTTCAAGATCCAGAGCTTCTTCTTCATGCCGGTCTTCGGCATCAACAACGGTCTCATCCCCATCATCGGCTACAACTACGGGGCCCGGAAGCGGGATCGGATCTACCGCTCCTTCCGCTGGGGCGTGTTCTATGCCTGCTGCTTCATGCTGCTGGGCTTTGCCCTGTTCCAGTTGATCCCGGGTGTGCTGCTGGGCGTGTTCAAGCCCACCGAGACGATGCTGGCCATCGGCATCCCCGCCCTGCGCCGCCTGAGTGTGAGCTTCCTGTTCGCGGGCTTTTGCATCGTGGCGGGCTCCACCTGCCAGGCCCTGGACAGGAGCATGTACTCCTTCTTCATCTCCATCCTGCGCCAGCTCGTGGTGCTGGTGCCGGCGGCCTGGCTGCTGAGCAAGACGGGGGATGTGAATATGGTCTGGTGGTCCTTCCCCATTGCGGAGCTGATGAGTCTCGCGGCCAGCGCCTTCTTCCTGCGGCGCTCGTTTGCGCACATGGAGTTTGTGCTCTCCTGCGAGCAGGAGGATGAATAAAGAAAAAAGGGGCGCAAAGGCGCCTCTTTTCAAGCTGTCGACACCCCCCAAAACGTGTCATTCCGAGGAGGCCGTCAGGCCGACGTGGGAATCCGCTCTCCAGGGAAAGTGTCAGTAAACATACAGTTTTCGGGGAATACGGATTGCCACACCAGTGACGTCGGTCACTGGTTCGCAATGACAAAAACCGACTTTGTCTACACACTGAAAAGAGGCGTAAAGGCGCCTCTTTTTTCTTATAGGGCTATCGTTTTGACCCGGCAGCGGCTTTGCAGCAGCGCCCAGAGTCCGGCGTTATAGGGCAGTCCCGGCTGCAGCGCCAGACCGGCCAGCCCAAACTCCGCCGCCAGGGCGAGGCGGAGCTCAACGCTGCGGAGATCCTGGAGCCAGAACGCGGTTCCTCCGTCCTCAAAACAGCATTCCCCGGAGCGGGCGTCCCAGCGGATCGGCAGCCCCGCGGCGACGGCCCGGTGCAGAGCGGCCGTGTGGGGGATCGGCTGCGCCTCCCCGCCCTGCCAGAGCGTCCCGTAATCGGAGAGGCCCAGCAGCAGTTTTTCCGGCGGCAGGGCCTCTGCCGCCGCCTCCAGTTGGACCCGGAGCGGATCGAGGGGCGCGTTCGGCCGAGGAAGCGACTCCATATTGCGCCGGGCGGGACTGAGCAGCACGATCCGGTCCGCGGCCTCGGCATAAGGGAAGAGCGCCGCTTCCTCCGCGTCCAGCCCCAAAAGCAGATAGCGCCCATAACGGTGCAGTCCGGCGGCCAGCAGGGGCAGGAAGGACGCGAGCAGGGGCCCGTCAAAGGCATAGAGCCCGACCGGGAGCAGATACAGACCGGCAAAGCCGCCGGTCTCCACGGCCTCGCAGAGTTCATCGGCGGCCTCCGTCGCCCGCAGCAGAGCGTGGGCCGCTGCGGCGGACCAGGCGCCGCTCTCATCCCAGAGAGCACAGCGCAGCAGCGGCGCGGCCCCATTTCCGTCCTCCGGACAGCTCCCGTCGGCCCACCAGCTCAGATGGGGGAGGAGATCGTCCCGGACGGAGGGCGGCAGCGGCTCATAGGGACAGGCCAGCAGCTCCAGAGGCAGCGGCGCTCTGTCCGCTTCGGGCACAAAGAGCGCCAGCCCTTCGGTGAGACGCCGGGGATCCGCCAGCGCGTTGAGGCGGCAGAGCTCTTCAACAGAGAGAGAAAAGCGCCGGGCGATCGCAGAAGGCGTATCGTCGGCGCGGCA
The DNA here is from genome assembly GCA_946542465.1 of uncultured Clostridia bacterium. Classification (GTDB taxonomy): domain Bacteria; phylum Bacillota; class Clostridia; order Oscillospirales; family Oscillospiraceae; genus Limivicinus. Next base: position 8,186 of record CAMNKQ010000063.1, read on the forward strand.
GACAATAACGGGCATGGGAAGCCCCCCTTCCTCTGCAGTATACGCCTCCCTGCTTCCGGCTATGACCCCTTTTCCCCGGAGAAAAAGCATTGACAGCAAAGACTTCGGGAAGTAAACTATTTTTATAAACGTAAGGAGGATGCTGCCATGGTCGAACAGGCGGAGGCTTTTTTTGCCCGCTATGAGGAGGATGAGGCGCTGCGCGAGCGGCTGCGCCAGGCGGAGGAATGCTATCCCGGCAGCCTTGAGATCCGGGAGGCGGTGGTGGAGGACGTGCTGCTGCCCATCGCCCGGGAACTGGGCTATGATTTCACGCTGGAGGAGCTGCGCACCTACGAGACGCGCGTCAAGCTCAAAAACGCCCGACCCGATCTGCCGGTGGAAGAGGACGAGGAGGACGAGGAGCGCAATCCCTTCTGGCTGTTGGATCACGGCTGGACCTACGACACGGACGTATACCCGGACAAGCTGCCGGGACAGGAACAATAAGAACAATAAGGAAGGAAGAACGCCATGATTGTTGCCAAAAACGCGGACGCCGCCAACTACAAGGGCTTCAGCCCTCTGCTGGACAAGGCGCTGGATCTGCTGACGCCGGAGTTTCTTGCCACCGTCGGCACCACCACGGTGCATATGGACGGCGATAAGCTCTATGCCACACGGAACCTCTTCGAGACCGCCCCGGATTCCGAGACCTTTTTTGAATCCCACAAGCGCTATCTGGATATCCACGCCGTCACCAAGGGGGAGGAGCGCATGG
>CAMNKQ010000064.1 GCA_946542465.1 uncultured Clostridia bacterium
GAGGCGAAAAACTCTGCGAGGCTTTTTCCAACGATAGGGTTTGTCTACAATCTGAAAGGCACTGGCCGGCTGGCCAGTGCCTTTCAGACTATGTTTGATTACTGCTTTCTCTTCTTGGGGATCAGCGCCACAACCGCTGCGCCGGACAGGACCAGCACGCCGGCCCACAGGGCCAGGTTGTTGGCATCGCCGGTCTTCGGGCTGGCAGAGGCGTTCAGCACGCTGAACTCCGCGCTGGCAAAGCCATCGGTGAAGACGATGTCAATGCTGTGCTTGCCGGCGGCGAGAGTCGCCAGGTAGCCGGGATACAGGCCGACCGTGGTCGTCCCTTCGGCCGTATTCTTGATCACGGAGTAGTTGCCGGCGGCAATCAGTCTGCCGTCCACGCGCACGCCGGTGAACTTGTTGGGATCGCCGTTGGCGGTGAAGCTCAGCGTCTTGCCGCTGTACTGATACCAGTTCACATCGGCCTGGTTCTTATCCTTGTAGAGATTGACGTTGTTGATCTCAATGACCTTATAGTCAACGGAGACTGTGACCGTGCAGCGCAGACGAACCGTCTTACCGAAGTCCATATCATACCAGAAGTCGAAATTGTGAGAACCGGCAGTCAGGTAGTTCAGATAAGAGGTGTTCAGCGTGAGCTTGTTGCCGCTGACCGTGTAGTTGGAGGCGCTCAGCAGCTTGGCAGAGGGATCCTCGCCGTCCTTCAGATCGACAGTGATGTAAGCGGGCTCATCATAAGACTTGCTCGCGCTCGGGCAGGTCGTCAGAGTGAAGACGACGGGCTTGAAGCTGTCGACCACATAGTAGGTCGGGTCGAAGCTGACACCGGGATACACGTTCAGGGGAACCTCAACCAAAACGGGAGTTCCGCCGACATCAAAGTTGAACTGCAGATAGCCGCGGCCGGCAGCATAGGCATTCAGGATGCCAGCGATGGAATCCTTGCTGATCACAACACGGCCGGTGGCGGGATCATAGGTATAGCCGGTGATCGGAGTCGTGGCGATCTCCTCGGGCTCCAGATAGGCAATGCTCTTCAGACCATCGGCGGGAGCGACAGCAAACTGGAAGCTGTAGTTGTTGGCAGCCTGAGCTTCGCCCTTATAGAATTCCACATAGTTGCCGCCGTTGCGAGAGAAGCTGATCTTACCGTTAATCGTCTTGACGCGGGCTTCCACATTGGGCGCGACCACATACACATCACCCTGTTTGGGAGAGGTGTAGCCGGTCGGCATCAGGTTGGAGGGAACCGCATTGGCAAAGGTGCCGCCGGTAATGCCGCCCGTGCCGGAGCCGGAGATCTTGCCATACGTACCGCCGCTGATCTCAACGCTGCCGTTGATGACCATCTCGCCGGGGATCTTCACGGTCGTACCACGGATTGTCATGGAGCCGTTATCGGTCACTTTCCCTTTGATCGTAACATAATCGTAGACAACGAGACTTCCATTGACCGTAATATTGTTCTCAATTCCACCAGTGCCGCCATTGGCGCTATGGTATTTGCCTGTAATATTCAGCGTCTTTCCGGCCGGAACTACGATATCCCCAAACACACCATGGATACCAAGATCCAGCGTTACCGTATTCACCGCTGCAGGCCAATCCGATTCCTTGATGTTCCAGTCTGCGATAGCGCCAAGTGCAATCGTGCCGCCATCGGTCACAGCCTTGAGGCCCTTCAGCAAATCGCGGTCTTTCACCTCAACGCGATTACCGACATTGCGGGCAAACACAGCCGCTTCCAGATCGCTCTCCGACTTGACTTCCATCTCGTCAGAAGTCAGCTCGTCCTCGGCCTCTTCGTCAGCAGGCTCTTCCTCGGCGGGCTCCTCAGCAGCGGGCTCTTCCTCGGCGGGCTCTTCCTCGGCGGGCTCCTCAGCAGCGGGCTCTTCCTCGGCGGGCTCCTCAGCATCGGGCTCTTCCTCGGCGGGCTCCTCAGCAGCAGGCTCTTCCTCGGCGGGCTCCTCAGCAGCGGGCTCTTCCTCGGCAGGCTCCTCAGCAGCGGGCTCCTCCTCGGCGGGCTCCTCAGCAGCGGGCTCCTCCTCGGCGGGCTCCTCCTCGGCGGGCTCCTCCTCGGCGGGCTCTTCATTCTCAATTACATCAGAGGTTTCAAGCTTCTCCACGGAACGGACCACGTAGCTGCCATTCGCATCGGGAACAGCCTCCTGATCCGGCGCAAGGAATGCGCTCGGGTTCGAAGAGTAGCTGCCGCCATAAACGGTGATGCTGCCGCCCAGCATGCTGCTCGGGCCGGTATAAACGACCTTGACGTTATCCAACGCGGCAAATCCCTTGATGCCGGCGGAGTACACAGGGGGCTCCTGGCCTTCCTGCACCTGAACCGGCGCCGCATTCACAACGACAGTGCCGCCGCGCAGCGTGGCCCCGCTGCTGCCGAAATCGATACCGGCATTGACAGCGGAAACACTGACGGTGATGGTACTATTCAGCAGAATCGTAACAGCCTTATCAATGTACAGAGTGCTGTTAAGGCTGACTTTGGTGTTAACCTGGATGGTATCCCCGCTGTTAGCGGCCGCCAGCGCAGCACCCAAGCTGTCATAGGACGCTTCCGTGCCGTCTGTTTTCTTCAAAACAACAGCGCTGGGCGTTTTTACCTGATTGGTAGAAGCGTCAGAAGCGGCAACGATCGTATTCTCACCGTCGTTTTGCGCAGTTTCGACTTCCTCCATCGCAGGCTCGTCAGACATCATGTCCATCGTGACGCGCCCAACAAATGCATCCTCATACGTCCCTGCCGCATAGGCGGGAACGGACATAAGGCCCATGCACATGGCGACGAGCAACAGCATGGACAACAGCTTAGTTCTTGCTTTCATGTTGTCTTCTCCTTTTCTGTCCACATATATTAATTTTTTATACGCAGAACGATGTCTTTCACAAGACACATTGATACTGTAACACGTTATCTTCCCATTTGCAAGAGAAACTTGAATTATTTTTTCAATATTTTTTACCGGATTGTAACTAAATAGTCTTCTCTGAGTTACATAAAGCTCTAAAAAAGCGGCTTATGAAGCCTTTTTTTCTCTGAAATGGATAAAACAACGGAAATAGTTTCAGCAAAGTGTCATTCTCCAAGTCACTGACAGTATAGCAGAGCGGGAAAGAAAATGCCACTTAAGAATTCTTAAATCCGGGTGCTTGCGAAAGGAGGACGCAGCGGTTATACTGTAGGCAGATTATTCGGGAGGTTAGCCATGAAAAGAAAAACCAAAGCCATCACCCCCGCTCCGGCGTTGCTTCAGAATGAGCAGGCCGCCCTGCTCTCCGTTCTGAGCGGCGGAAAGCTGGACCGTCAACGCTCCGCGCAGTTGCTGCGTCTCATCAACGGGAAGAACCTGAAACGGCTCATCGTCGGCGGGATCGGACTCTCAGTCGCAGCCCAGGCCATGATCAACGTAAGTCGGGAACAGAGCCTGCGGCATGCGATCTCCAAAGAGCTCAAAAAGCAGCTCTCTCCTCTGGAGGCTCAGCTCCACGAGCTGGAGAACGAGGTCAGCGCCTTGAATAAAGAAGTCCAGACCCTTCGGAAAGAACTGAAACGCTGAGGGAAAGAGAACAGGCCGACAATCCTCGGCCTGTTTCCTTATTCTTCCCCGATATAGGTAAAGCGCGGGAAGCTTTTCCCGTCGCGCTCTACGATCTCATTCCACATGGCCGCCGGGCGGACCCAGATCCCGCCATCGCCATACAGCGCCTGGTAGACGACCATCCACTCTTCCGTCTCCGAATGCCGCGCCAGGCACAGCACCCGGTATTCCTTCCCCTTGAAATGGCGATAACGCCCAGGGCGGATTTGTTCCATATCGCCTCTCCCCTTTCGATCCCATTGTAGCTGCTTTGCCGGGACTTGTAAAGCATTTCCCCTTGTGCTACACTGTTTCCATCTTCAGAAAAGCGAGGATTCATCTATGTTTCGACCCATGCAGCGTAAGAACCAGGCCATCAGCCGGGAGGACTGTCTGCAGCTCCTGCGGCAGGAAAAGCGGGGCGTTCTCTCCGTCCTCGGTGACGAGGGCTATCCCTACGGGATGCCGCTGAACCACTGGTACTGCGAGGCGGACGGAAAGCTCTACTTCCACAGCGGCATGACCGGCCATAAGATCGATGCGATCCGAAACTGCGATAAAGCTTCCTATTGCGTCTATGACAGCGGCTTTTATAAGGAGGGCGACTGGGCGCTGAACATCCGCAGCGTGATCGTTTTCGGTCGGGTGGAGATCGTGGAAGATCACAGCAAAGCCCTGGAAATCAGCCGGGCACTCAGCTATAAATTCACCAATGACGAGGAATACATCGATAAAGAGATCCAATTTGCCGGTCACCGGGTCCTGGTGTTCGCCCTGAACATCGAGCACATGAGCGGCAAGCTCGTCAACGAAAAATAAGCTTTTCCCAAAAAAGGCAGGTCAGACGCTTTGTGTCTGACCTGCCTCAGACTGTAGACAAACCCTATCGTTGGAAAAAGCCTCGCAGAGTTTTTCGCCTCGGAAGGCGAAAAATCAATCCAATCCGTTTTTTCCGAGGACATGCGCCTCGGAAAAAACACTTCTCAGCCCAGAAGTGTGCGAGCGTCTTTCGACGCGAGTGCGCGCGCTGGGCTGCATCCCCTCTGTCGGCAAAGCCTTTTGGCTTTGTCGACAGCTTGAGGCAGGTCAGACGCTTTGTGTCTGACCTGCCTTTTTTTACTTCATCAGATCAAGATAGGTTTTGATAAGCTTGACCGCGCCCTCCACACCGGTCTTGGCGCTGTTGAGAATGAGATCAAAATTCTCCCTCTCTCCCCAAATCTGATCGGTATAGTATTTATAATAGCTGGAGCGATCCTTATCCACCTGGCGGATCAGCTTCCGGGCCTGGTCCTCGCTAAGATTCTGCTTCCTCATCATGGTTTGGATACGGAAATCTTCATCCGCCATGATAAACACACGCAGCAGGTTCTCCCGGTTGCGCAGCACATAGTCGGCGCAGCGACCGACAAAGATACAGTTGTCCTGATCGGCCAGACTGCGGATCGCATCAAACTGGGCGGAGGCGACCTGCATGTTCAGCCGAAAACTCTCGTTCAAGCCGAGATAATGGGGCACGGGGACGATATAAGGCGAGACCCGCTTCTCATCGTAGGAGTGCAGGATCTCCTTGCTGAAATTGGAGTTTTCCGCCGCCGTGTCAACGATCTCTTTGTCAAAGCAGGTATAGCCCAGCTCCGCCGCGAGGGCGCGGGCGATATCATGGCCGTTGCTGCCATGCTCTCTGCCGATGGTAATGATCATAGAGGATACTCCTTTCTGGTCGGTATTTCCGTTTCTTGTAGTTATATTTTACATCAACTGCCTTGCGATTTCAAGGAAAAATGCGCTCCGGCGTGTGCATAGAATGGTTCCATCCCTCACGAAAAGGAAACGGAAACGCCCATGCAGCACCGCCGTCTTATCTATAACACCGCGCTTCTCACATTCTCTTCCCTGCTGATGAGCGGCATCGGCATGGCCTTTCAGGTCTGGCTGGCCGCCCGGATCGGCACAGCGGGGATCGGCCTCTATCAGCTGACGCTCTCGGTCAGCAATCTCGCCGCCACCTTCGCCATCTCCGGCATCCGCTTTGCCACAACGCGCCTGGTGGCGGAGGAACTGGGACGCGAGGAGCCAGGCGGCATCCGGGCAGCCATGCGCCGCTGCCTCGCCTATGCGGCGTTTTTTGGTGTTGCAGCGCTGCTGATCCTATATTTTCTGGCGGAGCCTCTGGCTTATCTCGCCATCCGCGACGCCCGCACGGTGTTCTCCCTGCAGCTTGCCGCCTTTTCCATGCCCTGCATTGCCCTCTGCTCAGCCATGTCCGGGTATTTCACTGCCTGCGGTCGGGTCTGGAAACCAACCCTTGTCCATTTGTTGGAACAGCTTTCCGGTGTGCTGCTGGTAGCCTGCGCACTGAACCGGGTCGGTGTCGGGGATATCGAGCGCAGCTGCGCCGCCGTGACCTTCGGTCGCCTGGCCGCCGATATGCTGTCCCTGCTGCTGATGGCTTTGGTCTATCGCCTTGATCGCCGCCATCATTTTGAAGAAACGCCGAACGTCGGGCATCTGACCGAGCGGATGCTTCGTCTGGCTCTGCCGCTGGCCGTCTCCGCCTATGCCCGCAGCGCACTGAGCACCCTGCAGCATCTGCTGGTTCCGCGGGGTCTGCGGGCCTCCGGTTTTTCCGCCGACCGGGCGCTCTCCGGCTACGGTGTTCTGCAGGGCATGGTGCTGCCGGTGCTGTACTTCCCTTCCTGCCTGCTGGGCTCACTGGCGGAGCTGATTGTGCCCGAGCTCACAGAGGCCCAGATGCAGGGCGATCGACCCGCCATCCGCCGTCTGGTGCGGCGGCTTCTGAGGGCCTCGCTGGGCTATTCCCTCTCGGTTTCCCTGTTTCTCTTTCTCTGTGCCCAGCCGCTGGCCTTCTATCTCTATCAAAGCAGCCAGGCAGGCGAATTCATCCGCCTCCTGGCTCCTCTGGTTCCGGTGATGTATACGGATATGACGGTGGATGGCTGCCTCAAAGGCCTGGGTGAGCAGCTTTGGAGCATGGGCGTCAACATCGCCGAGGCCCTGCTCGGGCTGCTTCTCGTGTGGCAGCTGCTGCCCCGCTATGCCTTGGCAGGCTGGATCGCAATCCTGTACATCACGGAGGGATTCAATTTTATTCTTAGCGTCTTCCGGCTCAGGGCTGTCCTCACAGGACGCCGATCATCACCAGGAACAGCAGCACAAAGGTCAGCAACACGGCCACAGAGAACAGCGTGAAGCCCAGGCTGAACTTGCCCTTGTGGTTGCTGTGGGTCGGCTCGACAAGGCCGGCCTTGCGCAGGGCGCCGACAATGGGCTTGTAGAGCAGCAGCGTCAGGGCCGCGTTGATGCCGCCTTTGATGAGGTTGAAGGGCAGGAACACCGAGGCCAGCATGCCGGCCACCACTTCCCGCGAGACGCCCATGTAAAACGGGGTGATGATGTAATTCCAGACGACCATAACGATGGCCATAAACACCACGCCGAGGGCCAGACCCAGCACGGCACCCTTCTGGGAGTGATCCTTTTTATAGAGCCAGGCGGCGGGGATCACGAAGGCGCAGGTGGACACGACGTTCATCAAAAAGCCGTAGATGCCCGTGGTGCTGATGGAGATCATCTCAATAAATGAGACGAGCAGCGAGATGATCACGCCGGTCATGGGCCCGAAAATAAAGCTGGCAATGACGATGACGGCGTCCTTCGGCTCATAGCTCAGAAAGCCCGCCACATTCGGGATCACCTTGGCCAGCAGCACGGCCACGAAGGCGACGGCGGTGAACATGGCGACAACGGCCATGTACCGGGTGGACATTTTCTGTTTTTGCATGAGAATACCTCCCCAAAAAAATTGCCCAAAGATCCAATGATCTTCAGGCACAAACAGGACAGGACAGGCAATAAATGCAAATATGCAATTGACCCATCTTCTTCCATCCAGACTGTACTGTCGGTTCCGGAATCACACCGGATCAGCCTAACGGCTCGCGGACTTGAGCAACGCTCTTACCGCCGGTCGGGAATTTCACCCTGCCCTGAAGATGCTTTGAGTATAGCACTGCAGATAGACTTTGACAAGAGCTTTTTTTCGCGCTATCATAGAGCGAAAAACGCAAAGGAGAGACAAGCATGGACGAGCGTGCGACAAGCTGCTGTTTTACCGGGCACCGGCCCAGTCATCTGCCCTGGGGAACGAGCGAACAGGATCCCCGTTGTCTCGCCCTGAAACAGGAGCTGGACTATCGCCTGGAGGGGATCTACGCCGCCGGCTACCGGCACTTTATCGGCGGGATGGCTCTGGGCTGTGACATGTACTTTGCCGAGGCGGTGCTGCGGCTGAAGAGGGCGCATCCGGACGTGACGCTGGAGGCGGCGATCCCCTGCGGCGGCCAGCCGGAACGCTGGAACAAAGCCCAGCGGGAGCGCTACAACCGGCTGCTGGACCAGTGCGATACCGTGAGTGTCCTGCAGATCGAATATACGCCGGACTGCATGATGAAGCGCAACCGCTACATGGTGGATCACGCCTCCCTGCTCCTCGCCTGCAGCCGCGGCCTGCCCGGCGGCACGATGAACACCATGCTCTACGCCCTGCGCCAGGGTGTGAAGGTCATCACGATTGATATAGAATAGGGCAATCGGCATTAGAAAACAGGGACGGACGATCCGCCCCTGTTGTTTTTTAGTTAATGATTTGGTTTATACTGTAGTGGCTCTTCTGTCTGATTACAGCAAATAGTCCAACAAAGCCGCACAATCGGGCAAAACAGCCACGGCTCCGGCGGCCTCCAGTTCCCCGGGCGCGGCATAGCCGTAGCTCACGCCGACGCAGGGAATGCCCACTCTCTGTGCTCCGGCCACATCATACTTCGTGTCACCGACAAGGATCGTGTCCTCCGGCCGGGCGTCCAGCGCTTCCATGGCCCGGCAGATCACCTGCCATTTGGCGTTGTTGTTCCCAGTTTCCTCGCTGCCGGCAATGACGTCAAAGAGCTCCAGCATGTTCTCCCGCGCCAGCAGCTCCCGGGCCATGCGCTCGGGCTTGGAGGTGGCAAGGCCGATACGTTTTCCAGCCCGCCGAAGGGCGAGCAGCAGCTCCTGCACACCAGGGAAAACCCGACTCTCGTAGATGCCAACGGGTTTATAGCGCTCCCGGAACTCCCGGGTCATCTGTTCCCCCAGAGCCCTGTCAACACCGTACCTCTCCATGAACATATCCACCAGCGGCGGCCCGGCAAAGCAGCGCAGCTCGCTCAGCTCCGCCTCCCAGCCGTGCTTGCGCAGCGCGTACTGCACGGATTTTGTGATGCCCTCCA
>CAMNKQ010000065.1 GCA_946542465.1 uncultured Clostridia bacterium
CTTGACAAAGCCCGTTCTTTGTGTTTTAACTGGTTTATCACGACACAAAGGACGGGCTAATCTATGTATATTACCTGTTTGGATCTGGAGGGCGTTCTGGTTCCGGAGATCTGGATCGCCTTTTCCGAGGCCTCCGGCATTCCCGAACTGCGCCGCACCACCCGGGACGAGCCGGACTATGACAAGCTGATGCGCTGGCGCCTCGGCATTCTGAAAGAGCACGGGCTGGGCCTGAAAGAAATTCAGGACACCATTGCCACCATCGATCCGCTGCCCGGCGCGAAGGAGTTTCTGGACGAGCTGCGCTCGATCACCCAGGCCGTCATTCTCAGCGACACCTTCACCCAGTTTGCCCAGCCACTGATGAAAAAGCTGGGCTGGCCGACGCTGCTGTGCAACGAGCTGGTGGTCGCCCCCGATGGCATGGTGACGGATTTCCGTCTGCGCTGCCAGCAGACCAAGCTCTCCACCGTGCGGGCTTTGCAGTCGGTGGGCTATGAGACCATCGCCAGCGGCGACAGCTTTAACGACCTGGCCATGATCCAGGCCAGCAAGGCCGGCTTCCTCTTCCGCGCCCCCGAGAGCATCAAGCAGCAGTATCCCGAGATCCCCGCCTGCGAGACCTACGATGAGCTGCTCTCTCTCATCAAAAACGCCATGAATTGACCGAAACGATGCATCAAGGCCGCTTCCCGATTGGGGAAGCGGCCTTGGTGCTTTATCGGCGATAGGTTGTGGTATAGAGCTTTAGCTTTTTGGCCAGGGCCTTGTCGGCCGCGCCGGGGAGCATGCGCCACTGCCAGTTGCCCGAGGAGGTGCCGGGGCTGTTCATGCGGGCGTCGGCCCCCAGCTCCAGCAGATCCTGCATCTGCACCACAAAGAGACGGGAGGGCGTGGCCATGCCGCTGCGGATCATGCCCCAGTTCCAGCCCTCATCGGGGGTGATGTGCATGTAGCGCTCGGCAAAGCGCAGGCTCGGCTTGTCGGCCCATTTGAGCCAGCCCTGTACGGTCTCGTTGTCGTGGGTACCGATGTAGCAGATGCTGTTTTCCTCGCAGTTGTGGGGCAGATAGGCGGAGTCCCCGTGGGCGTCAAAGGCGAACTCCAGGATCTTCATCCCGGGCAGGCCGGAGTCGGCCAGGAGCTTGCGCACCTCCGGCGTGGTGTAGCCCAGGTCCTCGGCAATAAAGCTCAGATCCCGGAACCAGGAGGTCAGCACGCCCACCAGGCCCATGCCCGGGCCCGGTTTCCAAGCGCCATTCTTGGCGGTGTCGTCGCCGTAGGGCACGGCCCAGTAGCTCTCAAAGCCGCGGAAATGGTCGATGCGGATCACATCGTAGAGCTTCTTGGCTCCGTCGATGCGGCGGATCCACCAGCCGTAGCCGTCCTTCTTCATGGCGTCGTAGTCGTAGAGCGGATTGCCCCAGAGCTGGCCGTCCTCGGTAAAGGCGTCGGGCGGCACGCCGGCCACTTCCTTGGGGACGTTCTTCTCGTCCAGCTGGAAGAAATGCGGCTCACTCCAGACGTCGGCCGAATCCAGCGCCACATAGATGGGAATGTCGCCGATGAAGCGGATCCCCTTGTCGTGGGCGTAGTCCCGCAGTGCCTCCCACTGGCGGTAGAACAGGAACTGCACAAAGATGTAGAACTCCACATCCTGCCGCAGCTCTTCCCGGGCTTTTTCCAGCGCCGCGGCCTTGCGCAGGCGCAGCTCCTCGGGCCAGTCGCTCCAGGCCTTCATGCCCTGGGAGGCCTTGATGGCCATAAACAGGGCGTAGTTTTCCAGCCACCAGCCGTTCTCCTGCCGGAAGGCGGCGATCTCCTCCGCGTAGCGCTCCGCGCCCCGCTCATAGGCCAGGCGCAGCACCGCGAAGCGGCTTTCGTAGATCTTGCCGTAGTCCACCCGGTCCTCCCGCTCGCCCCAGTCCCGGTTTTTCACCTCGGAGGCTTTGAGCAGTTTGTCCTTGATGAGCAGGTCCAGATCCACAAAATAGGGATTGCCGGCAAAGCTGGAGAAGGACTGATAGGGGCTGTCGCCATAGCTGGTGGGTCCCAGAGGCAGGAGCTGCCAGTATTTCTGTCCGGCAGAGGCCAGGAAGTCCACAAACTGGAAGGCGGCCTTGCCCATGGTGCCGATGCCGTAAGGCGAGGGCAGGGAGCTCAAGGGCATCAGAATACCGCTGCTGCGGTCCAACATACAAATCACTCTTTTCTGTCGCGGCTCAAAACCGCGCTTGTAATGGGATTAACCCTTGACCGCGCCGGCGGCCACACCCTTGATGATATGCTTCTGACAGATCAGATAGAAGATGATCACCGGGATGATGCTCAGCAGGATCAGAGCCATGGTCGCGCCCAGGTCCACCGTGCCGTAGCTGCCTTTCAGATACTGGATGTGGATGGGGATGGTGCGGTACTCGTTGATGTCCAGCACCAGGTAGGGCAGCAGGTAGTCGTTCCAGACCCACATGATCTCCAGAATACCGACGGAGATCATCGTCGGCTTCAGCATCGGCAGGACCACGGAAAAATAGGTGCGCACCGGGCCGCAGCCGTCGATGGAGGCGGCCTCCTCGATCTCCAGGGGGATGGACTTGACAAAGCCCACAAACATGAAGATCGCCAGGCCCGCGCCGAAGCCCAGATAGACGATGGGGATGGTCCAGGGGGTGTTCAGGTGCAGGCTGTCCGCCGTTTTGGACAGGGTGAACATGACCATCTGGAAAGGCACCACCATGGAGAAGACGCAGAGGTAATAGATCACCTTGCAGAAGAAGGAATTCACACGGGCGATGTACCAGGCGGCCATGGAGGTGAAGAGGAGGATCAGCGCCGTGGAGGCCACGGTGATCAGCACGCTGTACTTCACGCTGTTCCAGAAGGGATAGTTGCCAAAGGTCATGCCCTTGATGAAGTTGGCAAAACCGGCCCACATCTCCCCGGTGGGGACGGCGAAGGTATCCGTCTTGACAAAGGTGTTGACCTTGAAGGAGTTGATGACCACGGTGAGGACGGGCAGCACATAGATGATGCAGATCACCGCCAACACCACCGACATGATGGTCTTCCGCCGACGTTCGGCGGCCAGTGTTCCCTGTTTGTTCATTACTGCTGCACCTCCCTCTTGCGCGTATAGGCCAGCTGGGCCAGACCGATGCCGGCCACGAGGATGAAGAAGAGCACCGCCTTGGCCTGGGCCACGCCCTTCGAGGCGGAGTTGGAATTATAGAAGGTATTGTAGATGTTCAGCGCCAGCATCTCGGTTGTCTTGATGGTGGAGCCGTCCGGCTGGATGATGAAGGGCTGGCCGCCGGTCAGGGCCAGGTTCTGGTCAAAGAGCTTGAAGCCGTTGGTCAAGCTCAGGAAGGTGCAGATGGTGATGGAGGGCATGACGTTGGGGATCGTGACCTTGAAGAGCGTCTGCGTCTTGGTGGCGCCGTCGATCTTCGCCGCCTCCAGCATGTCCTCGGGCACCGCCTGCAAGCCGGCGATGTAAATGATCATCATATAGCCGATCTGCTGCCAGCACATCAGGATGATCAAGCCCCAGAAGCCGTACTTTGTCTCCAGCAGGATGGAGGTGCCGTAGCGGGACAGGATGCCGTCAAAGATCATGGACCAGATGTAGCCCAGCACGATGCCGCCGATCAGGTTCGGCATGAAAAACACCGTGCGATAGAGGTTGGAGCCCTTGATGCCCTGGGTCAGCGCATAGGCCGCGGCAAAGCCGAGGATGTTGATAAATACCAGACTCGTCAGCGCGAAGAGCGCCGTATACCAGAACGAGTGCATGAAGCTCGCGTCCTTCAGGGCGGAAACGTAGTTGCCGAAGCCGATGAAGGTCGCGTTGCGGATGAGCTTAAACTTGCAGAAGGACAAATAAATGCCCTGAATAAAGGGCCAGACAAAGCCGATGGTAAAGGCGGCCGTCACCGGGCCGAGGAAGAGCCAAAACCAGCGGCGAAGCGGGTTTTTGAAAATTCCTTTTCTCAAGCGATCATCTCCCTTTTCTCTCGGATACGAAAACAGGGCGGGCGAACACGCCCGCCCTGTCAATTATGCATTGCTCAGTCTGTCGGGATCCGGATAGGGGTCAGCCGTTGGCAGCCTGATACTGGACAGCCCAGCCGTCCACGAAGGCGGTCTTCACGAGCTCCCAGTTGGCGTCGGACTGATCGGCGTTGTAGGCGTTCAGAGCGGACACCAGAGCGGCACGGTAGTCATCGACGTTGGGCTGATAGTTGGTGGCCCAATCCATCACGTAGTGGCCATTGGCGGCATACTCATTGGCAGCGGCCAGGAAGCCGTTGGTGGATTCGGGAACCTGCTTGTAGGGCAGAACGCCCAGCTGATCGACCATGATCTGAGAGGCCTCGGGATCGGTGACCAGCCACACCATGAAGTCCATCGTGGCCTGCTTGTCAGCGTCGGACACGGTGTCGTTGATGGCCCAGCAGTTCTCGGTGCCGCAGTTCAGGCCGGCCTTCTCCTCGCCCTCAACACCGCAGTAGTAGGGGATCATGGTGGCGTTGGGAACAGCCTCGGAGACGGCGGCGTACTCCCAGGAGCCGTTGACAAAGAACGCGGCCTTGCCGGTCTTGAACTCGTTCTCGGCGTCGTGGCCGCCGGTGGCGAGGTCAGCAGGATCGGTCAGGCTGTTGTTGATGCACAGGTCATAGAGATTCTTGAAGTTCTCCATGTAAGCACCGGTCAGCTCAGGAGGGCACTCGGTCCAGCCGCCGGCGTCGCGCTCTTCATAGTAGTACTCCAGGTTGGCCATGTGGCCGGTGAAACGCCAGGAGGAGGAGCTGTCCATGTCGGAGGAGGAGAAGGCGTCGAAGCCCAGCTCGTCCGCGCGGGCGTGGATGTCCTCGGCGACGGCCTTCAGGCCCTCGAAGTTCACGAGCTCATCCATGCTGTGGCCAGCAGCCTCGATCAGATCGGGGTTGACGATGATGCCGTAGCACTCGAAGCAGTAGCCGATGGAGACCAGGCGGCCGTCCTCATCGTAGAGGTTGTAGGCGTCGGTGTTCAGCTCATTGGCGATGGGGGTGTCGGTCAGGTCCATGGCGAACTCGCCCCACTCCTTGACACCGGCCTGGTTGCCGATGACGAAGAGGGTGGGCGCGGAGGACTTGTCCATCTCGGAGGTCAGCGTCTGGCTGTAGGTGCCGGAAGCGGCGGTGACGACCTTGACGGGAACGCCGGTCTCCTCGGTGTACATGGAGGCCAGCTGCTGGGCAGCCTCGTCCAGCTCGGGCTTGAAGTTCAGCCAATAGACCGAACCGGAATCCGCGGCGGAGGCAGAAGCCGCCAGCGCGAAGACCATGATCAGGGTCAGCGCGAGTGCGATGATCTTTTTCATTTTGATTTCTCCTTTTCTTAATTTCCCCGCGTTGCGGGGTGGTGTACGTTTTTTATTTTTAAACCCTCTCGGGCCTAAAAATCAGAGTGTCCGGATGGAGGCGCCGGTGCGGAAGGCGGTCTCCAGACGCACATGGCGGTTCTCCCCGCCGTTCAAGACCTCCAGCAGCAGCCGTACCGTCTCCCGGCCCATCTCCTCCGCCGGCTGCACCATGGTGGAGAGGGTCGGCGAGGTGTAGCCCGAGATCTCCAGACCGTCGATGGCGATGACGGACACATCCTCCGGCACGCGCCGTCCCGCGTCCTCCAGGGCCTTGATGGCCGCGATGGCCGTGGTATCGGAGAGGACAAAGGCGGCGGTAAAATCCACGTTCCGCTCCAGAAGCGTGCGCATACCCTGATAGGTCTCCGGCATGCCGAAGCAGCCGCCGTTTTCCATCACCAGATCCGGGTCGAAGGCAATGCCGTGGGCCCGCAGCGCGTCCCGGTAGCCGTTATAGCGCAGCTCGCTGATGGAGTGGTCCGAGCAGCTGGGGATCAGCGCCGCGATGCGGCGGTGCCCCCGCTCGATCAGCTTCTCCACGGCGAGATAAGCGGTGCGGTAGTCATCAATGCTGACGGAGGAAAAATCCCTCTCTGAAAGGGAGCCGAAGCAATTGGTAAAGGAGCAGCACACATAGGGCACGCCGATCAGGCTCAGCTCCGCGGGCGTGTAGTCAAAGCGTCCGCCCAGGAAAATGAGGCCCCGCAGCTTTTTCTCCCGCTCCAGGATCGCCCCGGCCTTGACCTCATCGTCGTCCGAGCCGATGTAGCGCGGCACCATGGTGCAGCCGCCCCGGTCGATCTCCAGTGCGATGGTCTTGATGACCTCGGAGAAAAAAAGGTTTCCCGTGCCGCGCACCACCACGCCGATGGCGTCGGTCTGGCTGCGGCCCAGGTCGCGCGCGCTGTTGTTGGGGATATAGCCCGTGGACTCCACCGCCTCAAGGACCCTCGCCCGCACCTCCGGACTCACGTCCGGCCGGTTATTCAGCACGCGCGACACGGTGCTCACGCCCACGCCGCAGGCTTTGGCTATGTCTTTGATCGTCATGATGTTCCTCCAGGGGCTTCCGGAACCCTTTCCGGTAACGCTACCGGAAACGGTTCCAGCTCTTACAGCTTTAGTGTAGCAAGTTTGCACAAAAAAGTCAACGGGAAGCCGGAGCTTCCCGTTGATTTTCGGAGATATGCTAAAAAAATCCGTATAAAAATTGTGCATTCTGCAATTGCGTCCGCTAGCTCACAGGCCGGTCCCGTCGAAGGCCGGGATCATCTCGTCCGTGGCGGCGCTCCCCTCCTGCCAGTAGCCGTCCGCCGGGCCATAGCGCGCCAGATAGGCGCACAGGCGCTCGTTCAATTCCGGCGCCACCGGCTTTTGCAGCTCCGGGAATCTCTCCAGTCCGGGCATCGGGGTATACTGGCTCATAAGGGAAAACAGGACACTCCCCTCCGGGAACTCCTCCGCCGCGAAGTCGATGGCGTCCATACTGTTGAGATCCTCCCCCGGGAGGATCAGATGGCGGATCAGAACGCCGGATTGGAGGAGCCCCTCCCCATCCATCACGTAAGGCCCTCGCTGACGATACATCTCCCGGATCGCCGCCCGGGCCACCTGGGGATAATCCTCGGCCAGGGAATAGCGCTTGGCCAGTGCGCTCTTACTGTATTTATAGTCGGGCATATAAATCTGCACCAGGCCCTCCAGGCGCTTGAGCGTCTCCACGCTCTCGTAGCCGGAGCTGTTCCAGACCACCGGGATCCCCAGCTTCAGGCCGTCCAGCGCTTTAGCGATGGCGCGGGTGAAATGGCTCGGGGTGACGAGGTTAATGTTGTGCACCCCCTGATCCCGCAGGCGCAGCATCAGGTCCCGCAGCTCCGTCACCGTGAGGGTCTTGCCCACGCTTTTCCGGCTGATCTCCCGGTTCTGGCAGAACACGCAGCGCAGGTTGCAGCCGGAGAAAAAGAGCGCCCCGGAGCCGCGCGTGCCGCTGATGCAGGGCTCCTCCCCGAAGTGGGGCGCGGCCCGGACCAGGGTCGGCAGCAGCGGACTTGCGCAGAGTCCGCCGGGCGTTTTTTCGCCCCGTTTTGCCCCGCAGCGGCGGGGGCAGTCATTGCAAATGATTTCCATACGTTTCTCCCAAACCAGCCGCCGGGGGCAAACTGGCAAATTGACGATAAAAGGCATATTTATGTGACAGATTATACCCGGATTTTGTCTATTATGCAAGAACTTGTAAAAACCTAAAAAAAGTACATGAAATTTCCGGATTATGTGCTAAAATGTAGCTGAACCGGGTAAAGTAATACCGTTCAAGGAGGCAAAGGATGCTGGATATCGTTCTCGTGGAGCCGGAGATTCCGCACAACACCGGGGCGATCGCCCGTACCTGTGCCGCCACGGGCGCAAGGCTGCATCTCATCAAGCCCCTGGGCTTTGATATTTCCGACAAAGCGGTCAAGCGCTGCGGGCTGGATTACTGGTACCTGGTCGATCTGCGCGTCTATGAAAACCTGGACGAATACTTCGCCGCAAACGGCGATGAAAACCTTTTCCTTGCCACCACCAAGGCCCCGCGGGCCTATCACGAGGCGGACATGTCCGCCGAGCGCGTGACGCTGATGTTCGGCAAGGAGACGGCGGGACTGCCCCAGTGGCTGCGGGAGAAATACCGCGAGCGCTGCATCCGCATCCCGATGATCTCGGAAGCCCGGAGTCTGAATCTCTCGAACTCCGTTGCGATCCTGGCATACGAGGCGCTCCGCCAGCAGGGCTTTCCCGGCCTGCTGGGGGTCGGCAGTATGGCAGAATAAACTTATAACATATTTTTTAAGGAGGATACCCATGAACTACAACAAGAAGACTGTTTACGATGCCGACGTCAAGGGCAAGAAAGTCCTCGTTCGCTGCGACTTCAACGTGCCCCAGGACAAGAAGACCGGTGAGATCACCAGCGACAAGCGCATCGTCGCGGCTATCCCCACCCTGAAGTACCTGCTGGAGCAGGGCGCCGCCGTGATCGCCTGCTCTCACCTGGGCAAGCCCGTGGCCACCTTCGACGGCTACGTGAAGAAGCAGGTCGAGAAGGGCAAGAACGAGGCCGACATCACCCGCGAGGAGTGGGAGAAGTCCCTGCGCAAGCTGACCCTGGCCCCCGTTGCCAAGCGTCTGAGCGAGCTGCTGGGTCAGGACGTGATCTTCGCCGCCGACACCATCGGCCCCGACGCCCAGGCCAAGGCCGCCGCGCTGC
>CAMNKQ010000066.1 GCA_946542465.1 uncultured Clostridia bacterium
TATAAACACGAAATGACCCTTGACCATCCTGTCTTTCACCCAAAACGGTCAAGGGTCATTTCACAAAATTCTTGGTATCTAACATCATTTTAACCTCTCTTTCATTAGATTTTCACCCGGATCTAACTCTCGAAAGTGTTCACCATGCACGCGGAATTCTTTTCATTTTCATTCTCTAAGTGAGATTACTTTCCGCTTTGGGATGTTTCAATTGTTTCCGGGCCTGCCGCGCCATTGATCACATTTAAGTCTTGGCTTGCGGTCTATCTTTAAGATCTCGATCTCTGTGTCTATAAGATAGCAAATCCTAAGGGTTTTTGCAAGTGGCAGACCCGACAAAGATTTTTGTTCGTTTTTGTATGATATGTCAGTTTACCGGTAATCTGTGTATTATTATGTAAACCAAAATTGTACAAATTGTTGAAGTTTCCTCGCTTTGTCACAGAGTTTCCCAGTCGATCCGCTCCTGGCGATAGAAGAACTCCCGGTCCCGCTCCCCGATGGGGCGCAGCACCCGGCAGGGATTGCCCACCGCCACCACGCCTTCCGGTATGTCCCGGGTGACCACACTGCCGGCGCCGATGACGCTGTTGTCCCCGATCGTGACGCCCGGCACCACGATGACGCCCGCGCCGATCCAGACGTTGCGGCCGATATGGATATCCTTGTTGTACTGCAGGCCCCGCTCCCGCAGAGAGGGCTCGATGGGGTGGTTGGCGGTGGCCAGGGTCACGTTCGGCCCCAGCATGCTGTGATCGCCGATGTAGATCTTCCCGTCGTCCACAGCGGTGAGGTTGAAATTGATGTACACGCCCTTGCCCAGAAACAGATGCCTGCCGCCCCAGTTGGCCCGCAGCGGCGGCTCGATCCAGCAGCCCTCGCCCATGGCGCCCAGCATCTCCCGCAGCAGGGTGATGCGCCGCTCCTGCTCGCTCGGGCGGCTGGTATTGAAGTCATAGAGCCTTTCGGCATACCGGGTCTGCTCTGTCAGGATCGCCGGGTCCCCCGGATCGTAGATCCGTCCCGCGTCCATTCTGTCCCGTTCGTTCATTCACATCCCCACTTTCAAAGAAAATGCAACAGCTAAATAAACAAGCACTCCCATTTGTGCGAGAAAAAGCGCCGGAATTGCGATTCGAAATCTCCACTTCTTCGTTTTGTGGTGAAAGCGCCGCATCCCCAGCCAGGCGCCGGCGCTGCCGCCCAGGGCCCCATACAGGAGCAGCCGCGCCTCCGGAATGCGGAAGCGTCCCTGCCGGGCCAGCGCTTTGTCCCGGCCATAGGCCAGGAAGGCAAGCAGATTGATCCCCAGCAGGTAGAGCCCGCAGAGCCCAAGTCCCGTCTCTCTCATGGTTCAGAGCTCCCGCAGCACAAACTCGGTCTCGCCCGGATTCAGCCCCAGCTCGATCCGCCTGACCTTGGGGTGATCCTTGTAGTGCTTGCGCACCATATCCCGCAGCACCGTGCCGCCGTGATAGCCGTGGATGATCCGCAGGCGGTACACATCGCCCCCGGCCCGGCGCAGCTTCGCGTCGATGGCCGCGATGGCCTGGGTCTTGTTCATGTTGTGGATGTCCAGCTCCTCAAACGCCGCCATGCAAACACCTCCTTTCGGCAGGTTCAGTGTATCACAATCTTGCCAGATGCGCAAACTTCGTGTACAATAATCGTATATACAACTCGGAAGGAGCTGCTCCCATGGACATTTCGTTTGATAAAGTACACGGCCATTTCGGTTTCGGCTGCATGCGCCTGCCCGGCGGCGGAGCCGAGAGCGCCGACGCGGAATTCTGCGCGATGATCGACGCCTTTCTGGACGCCGGTTTCAACTACTTCGATACCGCCCACGGCTATCTGGACGGCAACAGCGAGAAGGCGCTCAAGCGCTGTCTCACGAGCCGCTATCCCCGGGAGCGCTATTCGCTGACCGATAAGCTCACCACCGGCTATTTCCACTGCGAGGCGGATATCCGTCCCTTCTTTGAGAGCCAGCTGGAGGCCTGCGGCGTCAGCTATTTTGACTTCTATCTGATGCACGCCCAGAGCGCCGCCCGCTTTGAGGAGTTCAAGCGCTGCCGCGCCTACGAGACCGCCTTTGCCCTGAAGGAGGAGGGGAAGATCCGCCACGTGGGCATCTCCTTCCACGACCGGCCGGAGGTGCTGGATCAGATTCTGACGGAGTATCCCCAGATCGAGGTCGTGCAGATCCAGTTTAACTACATGGATTATGAGGACCCCGTGGTGCTGAGCCGCCGGGTCTACGAGGTCTGCCGCAAGCACCGGAAGCCCGTCATCGTCATGGAGCCGGTGAAGGGCGGCCGCCTGGTGGAGCTGCCCAAGGACGCCCAGGCCGCGCTGGACGCCCTCTGCCCCGAGGGGGAGCGGCCCAGCAACGCCAGCTATGCCCTGCGCTTTGCCGCCGGCTTTGAGGGCATGTTCATGGTGCTCTCCGGTATGGGCAGCACCGCCATGATGGAGGATAACCTCCGCACCATGAAGGATTTCCGGCCTCTCTCCGCCAGGGAGCTGGAGGCCATCGAGGGCGTGCGCCGGGCCTTTTACGGGAAAAACCTGATCCCCTGCACCGCCTGCCGCTACTGCACCGCCGGCTGCCCCATGCAGATCCCCATCCCCGATCTCTTCGCCTGCTTCAACAGCAAGCAGGCCTTTGACGACTGGCAGCAGCCCAGCCGCTATCGCGCCCTCACCAAGGACGGCGGGGCCGCCTCCAGCTGCATCGCGTGCGGCCAGTGCGAGGCCATCTGTCCCCAGCATCTGCCGGTGCGTAAGCTGCTGAAAACCGTCGCGGGGGAATTCGAATGAACCGGGGGAAGGTGCTCCTCTACAATCTGAAGGACACGGAAAAGCGCATGGGCGTCAAGCTTTGCCTGTTCCGTCTGGGTATTTCCTGCCGGGACATGCCGCCGGAGGACTTCGGCCATCCCCTGGGCTATCTGCTGGAGCAGCCGGGTTTCGCCCCGGCCGCCCCGGAGGAGAGCTTTGCCGACGAGATGCTGGTGCTCTACGATCTGCCCTCCGCCCTCTTTAACTCCCTGCTGGACGCCCTGCGCGCGGCCCGGGTGCCGGTGGCCCTCAAGGCCGTGGTCACGGAGCATAACATCGCCTGGTCCTCCGCCCGCCTCCACCGGGAGCTGGCCGCGGAGCATGAGGCCATGAGCCGGAAACTCAAAAAGCCCATTCACCGTTAATCCTGCACGCAAAAAAACGGATGGAAGCGTTCACTCGCTTCCATCCGTTTTTTTGCCCATTTGCCGAACCCGCTCCGCGGCGCTTTCGGCCTGCCGCAGCAGCAGCGCGGCCTCCTCCCGCAGGAGTTCCCCGGCCGGGGTCAGGCCCAGGACCCGGTTGTCCCGCCGCAGCAGCTCCACCCCCAGCTCCTCCTCCAGGGCGGAGATGGCCCGGCTGGTGGTGGAGTGGCTGATGTAGAGCTTCTTCGCGCCGAGGGAAAAACTGCGGCACTCGGCCACGGCCAGGAAGATGCGGAGCTTCTCCAGTTCCATCAGAAATTGAAGGTGTGGGGCATGAGCTCCGAGAGCTTATAGCTCACATAGCGGCTGCCCGCCTTGGCGCAGAGCACCTCCATCTCCGGCGAAAACTCCGCCAGGAACTGCCGGCAGGCGCCGCATGGCGTGCACCAGTTCTGGCTGTCGGCGTAGATGGCGATGCGGCGGAAGCTGCGGTGCCCCTCGCTGACGGCCTTGCAGCAGGCGGTGCGCTCGGCGCAGATGGTGCTGCCGAGGGCGGCGTTCTCCACGTTGCAGCCGGTGAAGACCGTGCCGTCGTCACATTCGATGGCCGCGCCCACCGGGAAATGGGAATAGGGCACGTAGGCGTTCAGGGAGGCCTGTTTGGCCATGGACATCAGTTCTCTGTCAGTCATCGTTCTTCTCTCCCTTTTATGTAAGATCAATGGTCCAGTTTGCAAAGTTGCACAGGGGGTTGCCGGCATTGGCGTCGATGCCCTTGCAGACGCCCCGGTGGGTGATGATCTGCTGGCGCTCAAAACCGATGGTGACCAGGCTTCCCACGCTGCGGGTGATGTATTCGGCCAGCTGATAATAGGCCGAGGAGCGCATGGCGTCGTTGGCCTGCAGGTACTGGTTGATCCAGCCCTCGATGCTCGCGTCGTTGGAACGGGTGTAGTTGATGTTGGTGTTGGCGTTTTTCTTCTCGTCCCGGGTCTCCAGGAGCTGGGTCAGGTCAAAGTTGCTGCGCAGCTGCACCTCGCCGTAGTACATGTCCATGGGGAAGGTCTGGTTGCCCACCTGCACCTCGCCGGACTCCAGGGTTTTTTTGTAGTTCTCCCAGGTCAGCTCGTGCACCGTGACCTTCAGGCCGATGGAGGCCATGTCCTCCTTGAAGCGGTTGGCCACGCCGGACTTGGCCGCGCTGTCGGCGCAGATGACGAAGTTGAGGTTGATCTCCTGGGGGGAGCCGGACATGAATTCCAGCATGCCGTCGTCGTCATAGTCCTGCACGCCCGCGCCCTCCAGGATGCGCTTGCAGGTGTCCAGGTTGAATTCCAGGACGCTGGCCAGGCCCGCGGGATAGTCCTTGCAGCTGGGCACCATGGGGACGGGCGTCGCCACGCCGTTGCCGTCCAGCAGCTGCACCAGATTGGCCCGATCGAAGGCGTACTGCATGGCCACGCGGAAATAGCTGTAGCGGCCCAGCATGCTCTCCTCGTTGAAGGCCACGTAGTGCATGTTGGTGGTGGCGTAGGTGTGGATCTCGTTGGAGCTGGCGTAGCCCAGGCTGGAGTAGCTGGAGGGGTCGTTTACGACCACGTCGATGTAGGCGTCCTCATAGGCGGCGATGGTGCTGGCCGCGTCGGTGTACTCCTTGATGTAGATCACGTCCACCGGCAGGTGATCCCGCCCGGCGTAATACTCGTTGGCGTGGAGTTCCGTGTTCTCCTCGTTGTAGCAGTAGGGCCCGCTGCCGATGGGGCGCACGCCGTCCTGGGTATCCCAGGTGCCGCGCTTGATGATCGGCACGTTCATGAGCTTGACAAACTGGGTGTCGCCGATGCCCAGGGTCACCTGGAACTCATCCTCGCCCGAGGGCGAGGCGCCCTGATAGCTGGAAAAGCGGCCCCGGAAGCGGTCGGCGTTGATGCACATGCCCAGGGAATAGCAGAGGTCTGCGGGGGTGACCGGCTCGCCGGTGGAGAAGGTGTGGGGCGTCTCCGTGTCCAGCGTGAAGGTCCAGAGGGTGCCCTCTTCGTTGCACTTCCAGTCGGCGATCACATTGGGGATGACCTCAAAGTTGTTGTCCACCTCCACCATGTTCTCATAGACCAGATCGCAGATGAGCTGGTTGGCCCGGTTGGTGGCGATCATGGGGTTAAAGCTGTAACGGGGGTTGGAGTTGAGGGAGAAGACCTTGTCCAGACCGACCGCTTTTCCCACGTCCCGGCCCGGGGTCGACTCCTCCAGCACATCCTCCGGACTCTGCTCCCGCGCGCCGCAGCCGCTCATGCTCAGCAGCATGCACAGCGCCAGCAGCAGGAAAAGGATTCGTTTTTCTCTCTTCATAGTTCTCTCCCTCACAGCACGATCGCCGCCGCCTGGCCGCCGCGCTGGCCGTGAGTATAGCGATGGGACCAGTATTTGTCATGCGAGCAGTAGGTGCACTCCTCGGAGATGTCGATCTGCCCGGCGGGAACACCCAGCTGCTGCAGGCGGCGGGCATTGGCCGCGCGCAGATCCACCAGGGTCTTGCCGTCCGGGCGGCGGACAAAGAGGCCGGCCGTGTCACCCTTGAGCCAGGCGGTGATCGCCTCGGGCACGTCGTCATCCGTCTCAAAGCAGCAGCGCCCGATGGCCGGGCCGATGGCCGCGCAGAGCTCCTCCGGCGCCGCGCCAAGGCTTTGGAGCTGCCGGAGGGCCTCCCCCAGGATATCGCCCACCGAGCTGCGCCAGCCACAGTGCACCGCGGCGGCGGCTTTCCCGCTTTTTTCGCACAGCAGCACCGGCACGCAGTCCGCCGTGAAGCAAAACAGCGGCAGACCCTTCGTGGCCGTGGCAAGGCCGTCGGCCTCGTAGGGCACGGTGGAGAGGCAGACGTGCCGATCCCTCTCATCCACCAGACGCACCACGTTTTTATGTACCTGCTTGGTCACGGCGCACTCGTCCACGCCGGCGCCCAGCAGCGCCGCCACGCGGCGGAAATTCTCCTTGATATTCTCCGGCTCGTCCCCGTGGCCGCTGATCAGGTTCAGACTGCTCAGATACCCGGTGCTCACGCCGCCGTGGCGCGTGGTGAACAGGTGCCGCGCCGGGATCAGCGTGGAGCTCATATAGACAAGCCCGTTTTCGTTATGCTCGATAAAAGACATCGCGTTACCTCAAAATAGACTGTTATCCGATCTGCGCCTTGCCGCCTTTGCTCCCTCTGTCACCGACAGCGCAAAGGCGCTATTCATTCCGGCCGCAACACTCCTTGTATTTGAGGCGGCGGCTGCCGTCCGGCTTCATTTTGCCGCAGGGGCAGGGATCGTTCCGGCCGGGCTTGGGCAGCTTCTTGACCGGCTGCTTTTTCACCGGCTCGCCGCCCACGTTGGCCGCGGCGTTCTTCGCCACGCTCTTGCGCTCGATGGGCTGCTCCCGGCGGATCTGCACCGTGAAGAGGCGGCGCACCGTCTCCTCCCGGATACCCTGCACCATAGCCTCGAACATGTCGAAGCCCTCCTGCTTGTAGGCGTCGATGGGCTTGGTGGAGCCGTAGCCGCGCAGGCCGATGCCCCGTTTGAGCTCGGTCATGGCGTCGATGTGATCCATCCAGTACTCGTCCACCACGCGCAGCATGATGACCCGCTCCAGTTCCCGCATCAAAGGCACGTCGTTGGGTCCCGTGCCAAAGGCCGTCTCGCGGGCGGCGTAGAGGGCCTTCGCCTTCTCCAGCACCAGGGGGATCACATGCTCACTGTCGGCCTTTTTCAGCCCGGCAAAGGGGATCTCGCCCCGGCGGAGGAAGAGCTTCTCCAGGGGCTGCAGCGCCTTGTCCAGCTGTTCCTGGTTCTCCGCGGCGGTGCCGCCCAGGCCCTCGGTCACCACGCCGGTGATGTACTCCTCCAGCATGCCGAGGATCTGCTCTTTCAGATCCTCCCCGTCCAGCACCTTCCGGCGCTCGCCGTAGATGATGTTGCGCTGCTGGTTCATGACGTCGTCGTACTCCAGCACGCTCTTACGGGCCTGGAAGTTCCGGCTCTCGACGGTCTTCTGGGCCTGCTCGATGGCGCCGGAGAGCATCTTGGCGTCCAGCGGCGTGTCGTCGTCCAGCTTCAATGTCTCCATCATGCCCAGGACCCGCTCGGAGCCGAAGAGGCGCATGATGTCGTCGGTCATGGAGAGATAGAAGCGGCTCTCGCCCGGGTCGCCCTGACGGCCGGAACGGCCGCGCAGCTGGTTGTCGATACGGCGGCTCTCATGCCGCTCGGTACCCAGGATGAACAAGCCGCCCACCGCGCGCACCTTTTCGGCCTCGGCGGAGGTGACCTCCCTGTGGGCGGCCATGCGCTCGGCAAAGAGGGCGCGGGCCTCCCGGATGGTCTCATCCTGCGTCTCGGCATAGCCGGTGGCCT
The DNA here is from genome assembly GCA_946542465.1 of uncultured Clostridia bacterium. Classification (GTDB taxonomy): domain Bacteria; phylum Bacillota; class Clostridia; order Oscillospirales; family Oscillospiraceae; genus Limivicinus. The sequence continues at coordinate 7,607 of CAMNKQ010000066.1, forward strand.
CGGCGATCACGGTCTCGTCATAGCCCGCCTTGCGCAGATCCTGCCGGGCCATGAACTCCGCGTTGCCGCCGAGCATGATATCCGTACCGCGGCCGGCCATGTTGGTGGCGATGGTAACCGCGCCGAGCTTGCCGGCCTGGGCCACGATTTCCGCCTCTTTTTCATGGTACTTGGCGTTGAGCACCGTGTGCTGTACGCCCCGGGCCTTCAGCAGGCGGGAGAGGTACTCGCTCTTCTCGATGGAGACCGTGCCCACCAGAACGGGCTGCCCCTTTTCGTGGCATGCCACGATCTGGTTGATGATGGCCCGGTTTTTGCCGGTCTCGTTTTTATACACCACGTCCGGGTGATCCAGGCGGATGACCGGCTTGTTGGTGGGGATCTCGATGATGTCCAGCTTGTAGATGGCGGCAAATTCCTCCGCCTCGGTGACGGCGGTGCCGGTCATGCCGGAGAGTTTGCCGTAGAGGCGGAAATAGTTCTGGAAGGTGATGGTGGCGAGGGTCTTGTTCTCCTTCTGCACGTCCACATGCTCTTTGGCCTCGATGGCCTGGTGCAGGCCCTCGGAATAGCGGCGGCCCAGCATCAGACGGCCGGTGAACTCATCGACGATGATGATCTCCCCGTCCTTGACAATGTAGTCGATATCCCGCTTCATGATGCCGTGGGCCTTGAGCGCCTGGTTGATGTGGTGGCTCAGGGTGGCGTTTTCCATGTCGGCCAGGTTCTCCAGGCCGAAGGCCGTCTCCGCCTTGGCGATGCCGCGGGCGGTCAGGGTGGCGGTGCGGGCTTTTTCGTCCACCACGTAGTCGGCGTCCAGGTCCTCCTGCTCCTCTTCCTTCTCGTCCACGGAGGCGTAGACCACCTTTTTCAGGCGGCTGACAAAATCGTCCGCCTGGCGGTAGAGGTCGGTGCTCTCGTCCCCCTGGCCGGAGATGATCAG
>CAMNKQ010000067.1 GCA_946542465.1 uncultured Clostridia bacterium
ACGGCCTGGGCAACGCGGCCAGCTACAGCCAGATCCTGCCGACCCGCGTCTGGGCGATCAAGTTTCGCCCCGACGGCAGCGGCGTGGCCTTCGGCAAGGCCGCCGAGCGGAGCAGAAGTCTGGAGCTGGGGCCAGGCTGGGCCCTGGTGCTCCGGGACGCGGAGGGCAACGAGGCCGTCATCGACTACGCCTGGGTGCGCGCCCACGGCGGCTGAGATTTCCAGCATTCTGTAGCCGATTGTGAAAGTCGCAAACAAGCTTGGATGATTGCCCCGAAGGAAAATGAAATCTGTTTTTGAGGCAGCTTTGCCGCCTCAAAAACACCCTGAGGCGAGCCAAGCGAGCCCTCATGCCGACCAAAACGGGCCTCGGCCCGTTGCGATAAGCATGAGTCCTCAATTGCGAAACTCGTTTCGCAATTGACAAGAAAGGAGAACCATGAGCAACAGCAATCCGACACAGCCCGCGCTCCCCTATGACGAGGATGGGGAGCTGAAGCGGCTCTACACGGCCATCACCGGCCGTCCGGGCTTTTCCTATGCGCCGTCGAGCGACCCCCTGTACCAGAGCTACGCCGAGCGCTATATCCAGAACGGCCGCCTCGCCATGCGCGACAGCATGGGCCAGGGCGCGGCCCTCACCGGCGGCTACGGCTCCAGCTACGCCCAGAGCGTGGGCCAGCAGCAGTATAACGAGTACCTGCGCTCCCTGGGGGAGGTGCTGCCCGAGCTCTACGGCCTGGCCTGGCAGCGCTACAGCGCCGAGGGCGAGCAGCTGCAAAACGCCTACGATCTGGCCTGGCAGCGCCGGGAGAACGAATACCAGCGGGGGCGGGACGCCCTGGCCGACGAGCGCTACGCCGCCGAGCAGGAGCTGGAGCGCCAGCGCTGGGATGCCCAGCAGGCCGCCGCGGCGGAAAAAGCCGCCTATCAGCGCCAGAGCGACGCCTACAAGCGGCTCTATCAGCTCATTGCCTCCAGCGGCTATGAGCCCACGGATCAGGAGCTGGAGGCGGCGGGCCTCAGCCGCGAGCAGGCCGAGGCCCTGCGCTATGAGTATCTGCGCTCCAACAAGCTTCTGCCCGGCACGGGCGGCGGCGGGGGCGGCGGCTATGCCCGCGGCAGTTCGGGCAAGAAAAAGAGCAGCGGCAAGACCGCGGCCAAGAACAAGGGCAGCCTGGGCAGCGGCCTTCTGAGCGGCGCGCTGCTGGGGGCGCAGCTGGGCCTCACGGCGGCGGGCAGCAGCCGCACCGCGGCCTCCACGACCAACCCGGCCCAGCCCGCCAGCAAGACCAGCAAACGCTATGTGAGCAAGTGAGGGAGAGAACATGACGGAAAACGAACTGCGCCATCGGGTCACCGCCCAGGCCGAGAGCTGGCTGGGCGTCCACGAGGGGGAGGCCCTCCACCGGGAGATCCTCGCCATCTACAACGCCCACCGCCCGGCGGGGGGCTATGTCATGGGGCCGGAGGACCCCTGGTGCGCGGCCTTTGTCTCGGCCGTGGGCGCGGCCTGCGGCCTGGAGGACATCCTCTATCCCGACTGCTCCTGTCCCTCCATGCTCCAAAGCTATCAGGCCGCGGGCCGCTTCGAGGAGGCGGACGAGGCCATTCCCCGGCCCGGGGACCTGATCTTTTACGACTGGCAGGACAGCGGCCAGGGCGACTGCCGGGGCGAGCCGGATCACGTGGGCCTGATCCTGGAGGCGGACGAGAAGAGCATGCTCATCATCGAGGGCAACCTCTCCGACCGGGTGGGCACCCGGCGCATCAAGGCGGACAGCCGCTATGTCCGGGGCTTCGGCAAGCCCGATTACCTGGGCCGCAGCGAATACGCGGTGCAGGGCGGCCTGCCGAAGCCGGAGGCAAAGCCGGAAGCGCCCGCCGCGCCCCGTTTCACGCCTCTGGAGCTGCCGACCCTCGCCCAGGGCGAGCGCGGCGAGAGCGTCCGCGCGGCGCAGCTGCTGCTGATCGGCCGGGGCTGCCGCTGCGGCCCCTGGGGCGCGGACGGGGAGTTCGGCCCCGCCACCCGGGGCGGCGTTCTCCGCTTCCAGCGGGGGCGGAAGCTGGAGAGTGACGGCGTGATCGGCCCGCTGACCTGGCGGGCCCTGCTGGGACTGTGAGGAGGCGGGAGCATGTATCTGAGTACCCAGACCCTCATCAGCGCCGCGGCGGTGCTGGCCGCGGCCGGGGCGATCCTCGCCACCTACAACCGGGCCTATACCTGGTGGCAGCGGCAAAACCGCCAGGACGAGGCCATCGAGGAGCTGAAAGCCGAGCAGAGCCTGCTCACCTACGGGGTGCTGGCCTGCCTCAAGGGCCTCAAGGAGCAGGGCTGTAACGGCCCTGTCACCGAGGCCATCGGCAAGATCGAAAAGCACCTGAACCAGCAGGCGCACAGATAGGCATTAGGCAATAGGCCGTAGGGGCGGCTATTAGCCGCCCGCAGACACGGCACCATCCCGGTTCCCCGCCGTAGGGGCGGGGCTCGTCCCCGCCCGTCAAGGTTGGTCGCGTGTCCGGGCCAACGGGCGACCACAAGGGTCGCCCCTACGAAGAGGCCATTCCCTAATCCCTGATGCCTAATGCCTTACCAACAGAAAGGAGAAAACCATGGAAACCACCTTTGGCTTTGCCGGCGTGGCCGGCATCACGATGATCTGCTATCTGGCGGGACTGGCCCTGCGCCTCTCGCCCCTGGACAACAAATGGATCCCCCTGGGCTGCGGCGTCCTGGGCGGCGCGCTGGGCCTGGCGGGCCTCGCCTTCATGGCCGATTTCCCCGCCGCCAACCTCATCGACGCCCTGGCCGTGGGCATCGCCTCGGGCCTCGCCGCCACGGGCATGGATCAGCTGGGCAAGCAGCTGGGGGAATAGGCATTAGGCCGTAGGGGCGGCTATTAGCCGCCCGCAGACACGGGACCATCCCGGTCCCGTGTCATTGCGAGACCAGTCCGCAGACTGGTCGTGGCAATCCGTACTCCCCCTGGCCGCGTAAAAGAGAAACGGATTGCCACGTCGGGCTTCGCCCTCCTCGCAATGACACAAACCGGGTTTGGGTGCGCGTCCTCCTAATCCCTAATCCCTGTTGCCTAATGCCTCCCTCCTGTGGTACAATAGCCCCAAACACCTCAAAAAGGCAGGTACTGCTCTATGCTGTTTTTCTGGCTTTTTCTGCTTGGCGGCTGCGCGGCGGCAGCGGGGATTTCTCTCGCGGGCGGCGGCGTGGGGCTTGCGGTTCTGGGCTTCGTGCTGGGCTTTGTGCTGGCCCTGCTGCTGACGCTCGTCGTGGTGCGCCTTCTCACGCGCAAGACCGACCTGTCGAAGCCCGACGCGGTGCAAAACCCCATCGCCCGCCGCGGCTGCGCCATCACCGGGGAGATCCTCTGCAAGCTCGGCGGCGTCCGGGCCGATCTCCGGGGACTGGAGAAGCTGCCGAAGGAGGGGCGCTTCCTCTTCGTCTGCAACCACCGCTCCCTCTTTGACCCGCTGATGGTCATGGGCTATCTCGCCGACTGGAACATCGCCTTCATCTCCAAGCCCTCCAACATGCGCATCCCCCTGGCCGGGGCCATCGCCCAGACCGCGGGCTTTTTGGGCATCGACCGGGAGAACGACCGCAACGCCCTGCGCACCATCCTCACCGCCGCGGACTATCTCAAGCGGGATCTCTGCTCCATCGGCGTCTATCCCGAGGGCACCCGCAGCCACACGAGGGCGATGCTGCCCTTCCACAAGGGGAGCTTCAAGATCGCCCAGCGGGGCGGCGTCCCCCTGGTCGTCGCCGGGATCAGCGGCTCGGAAAAGCTCAAGCAGGGCTATTGCCTCCACCCCCATCGGGTGACGCTGGCAATCCTGGACGTGATCCCCGCCGCCGAGGTCAAGGCCGCCTCCACTTCGGAGCTTTCCGAGCGGAGCCGGGCCCTCATCCAGGCCTTCCTGGACCGGGAGGAGGCGCGGACATGAGAAAAGTCGCACTGGTGACGGGCTCCTCCCGGGGCATCGGCGCCGCCATCGCTTCCGAGCTCAGCCGCGCGGGCTGGGTCGTCTGCATCAATTACCTCGAGCGCCGGGACAAGGCCGAGGCCCTGGCCGCAAAACTCCGCCTGGAGGGCGGGGACGTGATGATCCGCCAGGCGGACGTGGCCGACCGGAAGGCCGTGGAGGCCATGGTCGCGGAGATTGAAAAGGAGCTCGGCCCGGTGACCTTGCTGGTCAACAACGCCGGCATCGCCCGGCAGCAGCAGTTTCAGGACATCAGCGAGGATTTCTGGCACCGGCTTTTCGCCGTGAACGTGGACGGCTGCTTCCACTGCAGCCAGGCCGTGCTGGGGCCCATGCTCCATGAACACGCGGGCTGCATCGTGAACATCTCCTCCATCTGGGGCAGCCACGGCGCCTCCTGCGAGGCGGCCTATTCCGCCACCAAGCACGCCATCATCGGCCTGACCCGTTCCCTCGCGGCGGAGCTGGCCCCCACGGGCATCCGGGTCAACTGCGTGGCCCCCGGCGTCATCGACACCGATATGGTGCAGGTCCTGGGGCGGGAGACCCTGGAGATGCTGGCCGGGGAGATCCCCCTGGGCCGCCTGGGCAAACCGGAGGAGATCGCCAAAACCGTCCTCCACCTGGCCACGGCCGATTACATCACCGGCCAGGTCATCACCGTGGACGGCGGATTTGTGGGATAAAAGGCAATAGGCATTAGAAAACAGGGGCGGAGGATTCCGCCCCTGTTGTTTTTGTGGATGAATCCGGTTTGTGCCGTAGGGGCGGCTACCAGCCGCCCGCAGACACAGCGCCAGATTGACGGGCGGCTAATAGCCGGAACTACGGCATCTCCGTCTCCCCTAATGCCTGATGCCTACTGCCTCCTTCAATACCGTACCTCCCAGAGGCACAGCCCCTTGGCTGGGGCGGTGAGGCCCGCGCGGCTCCGGTCCCGGGAGGCGAGGATGGCCGGCATCTCTCCGGCCTCTCTCTGGTGGAGCCCCACCTCCACCAGCGTCCCGGTGAGGATGCGCACCATGTGATAGAGAAAGCCGTCCCCGGTGAAGCGAAGCCGCAGCTCCGGCCCTTCCCGGGTGATTTCGACGCTGTGCAGGTTCCGCACGGCGCTTTTTTTCAGATGCCTGTTGGCGCAAAAGGCGCTGAAGTCGTGCTCTCCGCCCAGGAGCGCCGCCGCCTCCTCCATGGCCGCGACGTCCAGCGCCTCCGGCAGGATCCAGCAGTAATTGCGCTCAAAGACCTGGGGCTCGGCGCTGTTCCAGATGCGGTAGACGTAGCTCTTCTCCCGGCAGCTGAGCCGGGCGTGGAAGCGGGGCTCGGCCTCCTCCAGGGCGAGGGCGCCGATGTCCTCGGGCAGGTACTGCCGCAGCGCCGCGAGCAGCTCCTCGCAGGAGAGCGCGGTCTCCGCCCGGAAGGAGCAGACCTGGCATCTCGCGTGGACGCCCGCGTCGGTGCGCCCGCTGCCGGCGACCTCCACCGGCTGCGTCAGCAGCCGGGAGAGCAGGCCCTCCAGCCTGTCCTGGATGGTGTTGTCGGTGTTGCCCTGCTTCTGCCAGCCCTTGTAGCGGCCGCCGTCGTAGCAGAGGGAGAGTTTAAAATTGCGCATAGCGGACCTCCCTGTGTGGAATAAGAATATTGTAACATAGGCATTAGGCATTAGGCAACAGGGGACGGGAAAACCGAAATCCCGCCGTAGGGGCGACCCTTGCGGTCGCCCGAAGACGCGCACCCAAACCCGGATGTGTCATTGCGAGGAGCGCAGCGACGTGGCAATCCGTAAACGCCTTGCCGCAAAGCCATTCCCGGGCCTCGCTTAAGCGCTTCGGCCCGCCAATGGCGCGGCTGCGGAAACTGCGGCCAGGTGAAAAAAGAGGAACGGATTGCCACAGCCAGTGTGCGCACTGGCTTCGCAATGACACTCGGTGAGATTGTGCTCGTTCCCCCTGATGCCTGATCCCTATTGCCTCCCTTAGCAATTCTGCACAATTTTGGCTGCCTTTTCCAGGCGGAAGCGGGCGAAAAATCGGGCAGAATTCTTTGTTGAAGAATTGACAAAACCGTGTTAAACTTGTATCAGGCCGAAAGTTGGGTCTCCCATCTCCGGTCCGCGAACAGATATGACTGTGCACACAGTGTCGATATCGGAACAAAACTGAAAGGTGGTCTATTCATGTTCATCGATTCCTTTTTCAACCGCTTCGTTCTGCCGGAAGACCTGAAGGAAGCCGTCTCCAAGTGCCGCTGGCGCTGCTATCCCGAGACCAAGGAACAGCTGCTGGAGCTCTGCTACGGCCCCACCCACAGCTCCGTCTATGACGTGACCTACACCATCCCCGGCAAGGGCGTGGTGAAGGAGGCCGAGGTCGTCCGCTGCAAGAACGGACCCTCCGTCAACTTCATGGAGGACTATATGCGCCGCCGCGATCCCGACTGCATGCGCATCGGCGACGATCTGCCCACCGACAAGCCCCGCTTCAAGGACGTCTACGGCTATGACTTTGCCGATCTGCGCAAGGAGACCATGGCCTGGTTTGAGACCCAGGGCGTGATCCTGCTGCCCTTCCACGCCGGCGGCAAGTACTACGGCTATGACGCGCTGATGGTCTGCCCCACCAACGCGGCCTTCTTCGCCCTGTCCCTGGCCAACATGCAGGGCTTTGTCAGCATTCACGACGTGCCCCGGGACTACACCCCCCGCGGCATCATCTACGTGGCGCCTCCCTTCCGCCTGACCCACTTCGAGGGCAAGCAGGTGGTCGTCCACCAGCGCAGCGATTCTCTCCATGAGGTCTTTGCCTACAACCTCTATCCGGGTCCCTCCGCCAAGAAGGGCGTGTTCTCCATGCTCCTGGATATCGGCGAGCATGAGGGCTGGGTCACCAACCACGCCTCCGCGGCCGTGCTGGAGAGCCCCTATGAAAACGAGGTCGTCTTCATGCACGAGGGCGCTTCCGGCGGCGGCAAGAGCGAGATGCTGGAGGAGGTCCACAAGGAGGAGAACGGCCAGATCCTGCTGGGCACCCACACCATCACCGGTGAGAAATATTACCTGAACCTGGGTGAGACCTGTAAGATCAAGCCCATCGCCGACGACATGGTCATGGCCAAGAACACCCTGCAGAACGACTCCGGCCACCTGATGATCGTGGACGCGGAGGACGGCTGGTTCCTGCGCATGGACGGCGACAACTACTACGGCAACAGCCCCATGTACGAGCGCATCTCCATCCACCCGGAGGAGCCGCTGGAGTTTTTCAACATGGAGGGCGTGCCCGGCGCCACCTGCCTGATCTGGGAGCATAAGATCGAGTCCACCGGCAAGCCCTGCTCCAACCCCCGCGTCATCATCCCGCGCGAGATGATCGAGAACATCGTCCCCGGCGGCGAGCCCCAGGAGGTCAACGTCCGCTCCTTCGGCGTGCGCATGCCCCCCTCCACCGAGTCCAATCCCAACTACGGCGTCATGGGTCTGGTGCAGTTCGTGCCCACCTCCATCGCCTGGCTGTGGCGTCTGGTCTCCCCCCGCGGCTTTAAGAACCCCTCCATCGCCGATACCGCCGGCAGCGCCATGAAGGCCGAGGGCGTGGGCTCCTACTGGCCCTTCTCCACCGGCAAGAAGGTCACCTCCGCCAATTTGCTGCTGCATCAGATGCTCAACGCCCCCAACACCCTGAACATCCTGATCCCCAACCAGCACATCGGCGCCTATCAGATCGGCTTCATGGGCGAGTGGCTGACCCGTGAGTATCTGGCCCGCCGCAACGGCACCGTGCGCATGAAGCACCTGGTCCCGGCCCGCTGCCCGATCTTCGGCTACTCCCTGGATGAGATGAAGATCGACGGCCAGTACGTCCGCCGCACCTTCCTGCGGCCCGAGCTCCAGTCCAAGCTGGGCTTTGAGGGCTACGACGCCGGCGCCAAGATCCTGACCGACTTCATCAAGGAGCAGGTCCAGCAGTTCATGACCGACGACCTGGATCCCATCGGTCGCCAGATCATCGAGCTCTGCCTGCGCGACGCGCCGCTGGAGGAGTACCTGGCCATCACCCCGATGAACCTGAAGTAATCGACACGCGATATTGTTTTGAGGCTCCCCGATCACCGGGGAGCCTCGTTTTATGCGCAATCTGTGTCTCCGCCGCGGGAAATGAAAAATGAAAGATGAAACATGAAAAATTGAGGTGTCGCGCGGAGCGCGACGTATTATAATCATCCCGCTTCGCGGGATACCATAATTCTTCATTCTTCATTTTTCATTCTTCATCCGTACCCCCCCCGGATTTTTTCCCGGCGCGTTTCATATTTTGCTTGTGTGCGGCATGGGAACGTGGTATGCTGAACGCAAGCGATTTTTTGAAAAAGGAAGTAAGAACCCTATGAAGATTGTTGTACTGGGCGGCGGTTTGAGCAGCGAGCGGCACGTGGCCCTGGTGACGGCTACCTCGGTCTGCAAAGCGCTGCGCAGCCTGGGCCATCAGGCCGTGTTTGTGGACA
>CAMNKQ010000068.1 GCA_946542465.1 uncultured Clostridia bacterium
CACCAGTGACGTCGGTCACTGGTTCGCAATGACAAAAACCGACTTCGTCGACAGTTTGAAGCGGGCTTTAGCCCGCTGCGATGAGCGCGAGTATCTGCATCGCCTGTGAAACATTGTTTCACAGGCGATGCACCGAAAAAAGCCCGTCGCGGTAACGACAGGCTTCGATCGGGTAATGTTGGATTACACAGCGCGGGTGACCTTGCCGCTGCGCAGGCAGCGGGTGCAGACGTAGACGTGCTTGGGAGAACCGTCCACGATGGCCTTGACGCGCTTCACGTTCGGCTTCCAGGTACGGTTGGAACGACGGTGAGAATGGCTGACCTTGATGCCGAAGGCCACATCCTTGTCGCAGAACTGGCACTTTGCCATAGCTTGAAGCACCTCCTTGCTCGTGAGTCTTGGGATTTGCTGATGAGACAGCTCATATATAATAGCAGAGGGAAAAGTGAATTGCAAGCTTTTTTTGCAGCTTTGTCAAACAAAATTGAAATCGCGGGAAGAGGCAAATTTTACGCCCGGCTGCGTGTGAAAACTCTTGCGAAAGCGGCGGAAAACGGGTATTATATAATTGATTGCGAAACTCCGTTTCACAATCAAGATTCTCGTGCTTATCGCGCGAGGCTTGCGGGAGACCGCCTCGCTTGGTCGGCACGAGGACTCGCGCAGCTCGTCTTAGTGAGTTTTTGCCCCGGCGAAGCCGCGGCAAAAACAATTCTATATCTCTACGGGTGATAATCCGACCAGACTTTTCTATTGGCATTATGCTGAACGTTTCATTGGAAGAAAACAGATCATTTACAACAACGAAAGAGAGGATCACGCTATGATCAGCAAATATACCGTGAAGCTGAAAAGGATTGTGGAGGAGCATGGGCTGCAGGTCCTGCACGCCTCCAAGAATTATGAGACCGCGGTGCTGACCACGGCGGACGTGAACCGTCCCGCCCTGCAGCTGACCGGGTTTTACAACTACTTTGACCCCAAGCGCCTGCAGATCATCGGCAACGTGGAGAGCACCTATCTCAATACCCTCAGTCACGAGGAGCGGCTGAGGACCTATGACCGCTTCATGGCCTACGATATCGCCGGTCTGGTCCTCTGCCACGGGGTGAAGCCCTCGCCCGAATGCCTGGCGATGGCGGAGAAATACGACCGCAACCTCTTCTATACCGCCGAGGACACCTCGGACTTTCAGGCCGCGGTCATTTTGTCCCTGCACAACTACCTGGCCCCGCGCCTGACCACCCATGGCGTGCTGGTGGAGATCTACGGCGAGGGCGTGCTCCTCACCGGCGACAGCGGCATCGGCAAGAGCGAGACGGCCCTGGAGCTCATCAAGCGCGGCCACCGTCTGGTGGCGGACGACGCGGTGGAGATCAAGCTCATCGGCAAGGACACCCTGGTGGGCAGCGCCCCGGAGATCATCCGCTATTATATGGAGCTGCGCGGCATCGGCGTCATCAACGTCCGGCACATCTACGGCGTGGGCGCCATCAAGCCCGAGTCGGGCATCGACGTGGTGGTGCACATGGAGCATTGGGTCCAGGGCAAGGCCTATGACCGCCTGGGTCTGGAGAGCGAGACGGAGACCATTCTGGGCGTGAAGCTGCCCAAGGTCACCATCCCGGTGACGCCCGGGCGCAACCTGGCTGTGATCCTGGAGCTGGCGGCGATGAACAACCGCCAGAAGAAGATGGGCTTCAACGCGGCCGAGATGCTGGCCGCCGAGCATGACATGCTGGTGGACAGGGGAAGTGGATTCTGATGTAATCAATTGCGAAACATGTTTCGCAATTGAGGACTCGCGCTCATCGCAGCGGGCTTAGGCCCGCTTTGGTCGGCGCGAGGGCTTGCGCAGCGCGCCTTAGTGTGTTTTTGAGGCGGCAAAGCTGCCTCAAAAACGATTAAAAATCCCTTCGGGGAAAGAAAATCTAAGTCTGTTTGCTACTCGCAATCGGCTACAATTCTGATCAACAGGGAGAAAGGAACGTATGGAAAATCTGGAACTTGCGATCGCGCAGATAAAGGAAGAGCTGCCGGGGATGACCCTGCTGGAGAACGAGCCCTTGGCCCAGCACTGCTCCTTCCGCATCGGCGGCCCGGCCCGGGCCATCGCCGTACCCTCGGACGTGACGAGCCTCTCCCGCATCTGCTGCATCCTGAAGGAGCATGAGCTGGCCCCCCTCATGCTGGGTAACGGCACCAACATCCTCTTCCCCGACGAGGGTTTGCAGGAGGTGCTGCTCATCAGCACGGAGAAGCTGACCAAGCTTTTCCTCCTGCCCGACGGCGCCATCTACGCCGAGGCGGGCGTCTCCCTCTCCCGGCTTGCCAGCTTTGCCCAGCAGAACGGCCTCAAGGGTCTGGAATTTGCCTCCGGCATCCCGGGTACCCTGGGCGGCGGCTGCCGCATGAACGCCGGGGCCTACGGCGGGGAGCTCAAGGACGTGATCGAGAGCGTGGTGTGTTACTATCTGCCCGAGCAGGCCCTCTATGAGCTGACGGCGGAGGAGTGCAATTTCGAATACCGGGCCAGCCGCTTCTCCAAGGTCGGCGGCTTTGTGGTGCTCAGCGCGGTGCTGCGCCTGCCCCAGGGCGACGGGGAGGAGATCGCGGCCAGGATGCGCGAGCTCAACGAGAAGCGCCGGGAGAAGCAGCCTTTGGATCTGCCCTCGGCGGGCAGCGCCTTCAAGCGGCCCGAAGGGCATTTCGCCGCCAAGCTCATCGAGGACAGCGGCCTCAAGGGCTATGCCGTGGGCGGCGCCCAGGTCTCCGAGAAGCACGCGGGCTTTGTGGTCAACACCGGCGGCGCCACCAGCCACGAGGTCTACGACCTGATGATGCACGTGCGCAACACCGTCTACAAGGACAGCGGCATCTTTATGGAGCCGGAGATCATCATCCTGGCCCCGGATTATAAGCTGGAGGATCACGGCCCCCAGGTGCCGCGGCACCGGGTGAGCATCAACAACTGGGAAAAGGGCGAGGACGTGCCCTTCCCCGGGGAGGACGCGCGTCCGGACAAGGAGTGAGAGCATGGAATTTTTAATCATCACGGGCCTCTCCGGCGCGGGCAAGAGCCGGGCCGCCGACGTGCTGGAGGATCTGGACTACTACTGCGTGGACAACATGCCCGTGGCGCTGATCCCCCGTTTTGCCGAGCTGTGCATGGACGCCCACGGCCGCTATGAGCGGGTCGCCCTGGTGACCGATGTGCGCGAGCGCGAGGGCTTTGGGGAGCTGCTGGGCATTCTGGACGATCTGGAGACCATGGACTGCCAGGTGCGCATCCTCTACATGGACGCCGATACCCGCACCCTGGTGCGGCGCTATAAGGAATCCCGCCGGCCCCATCCTCTCGCCGGCCCCGGTATCTCTATCGAGCAGGCCATCCAGAAGGAGCAGGAGCTGCTCGCCCCCATCAAGGAGCGGGCGGACTTCGTGGTCAACAGCGCGAACCTGACCCTGGGCATGCTGCAAAACCGCCTCTTCGGCCTCTTCGCCGGCGACGGGAAGAAGCGGGAGATCGACGTGACGGTCATGTCCTTCGGCTACAAGCACGGCATCCCTCTGGACGCCGATCTGGTCTTTGACGTGCGCTTCCTGCCCAATCCCTTCTACGTGGAGGAGCTGCGGCCCCTCTGCGGTCTGGACCGCCCGGTGAGCGATTTCGTCTTCAGCTATCCCCAGACCCGGATGTTCATGCAGAAGGTGGAGGAGCTTATCGACTTCCTGCTGCCCTATTACATCGAGGAGGGCAAGCTGGGATTGACCATCGCCATCGGCTGCACCGGCGGGCGCCACCGCAGCGTGGCCATCGCGGCGGAGCTGAACAAGTATCTCAACGTCAAGGGGATCGGAGCGGTCAGCGTGCACCGGGATATGGAGCGCTGAGATGTCCTTTTCCTCTCAAGCGAAGGCGGAGCTGTGCCAGCTCCGCGCGGATAAAAAGAGCATCGCCCTGGCCGAGTGCTACGGGGCGCTGCTCTATTGCCATACCTTTTCGGCCCGAGAGATCCGGCTCATCACCGGCAGCCGGGATTTCGCCCAGCGCCTGCCGAAGCTCTTCAAGCGGGCCTTCGGCTTTGAGTTTGACAGCTGCAGCGCCCCGGAGAAGGGCGGCAAGCAGCGTTTCCTGATCCAGGAGCCGGACAAGCTCGCCGCGGTGTTCGACGCCTTCGGGGCTGAGCGGGACGGGACGCTCTCCCACCATGTGAACTTCGGCATCCTGGAGGACGAGGGCGCCATGGAGGCCTTCGTGCGCGGCGCCTTTCTGGCCGGCGGCAGCGTCACCGACCCGGAAAAGCGCTTTCATCTGGAGCTGGCCACGGCCCATCAGAGCGTGAGCCGGGAGATGTACAGCGTGCTGCTGGATCTGGGCTTCTCGCCCAAGGAGGCCAGCCGCAGCGGCAACGCCCTGCTGTATTTCAAAAAGGCCGATGCCATTGCGGATTTCTTTACCACCCTGGGCGCCCCGGTGACGGCCATGGCCGTCATGACCGCCAAGGTGGACAAGGAGATGCGCAACACCGTCACCCGGCAGATCAACTGCGACTCCGCCAACGCCGACAAGACCGTGGCCGCCGCCCAGGAGCAGCTGGACGCGATCCGGCGCTACGTCCGCGCCTATGGCCTGGACGCCATGCCCGAGCCTTTGCACGACACGGCGCTGCTGCGCATCGCCAATCCCGCGGCGAGCCTGGCGGATCTGGCGCTGCTGTCCGATCCGCCGGTCACCAAGAGCTGCCTGAGCCACCGGCTCAAGAAGATCATGGAGATCGCGCCGAAGGAGTAAAGTTCGCTTGCAAACTCGTTTGCAAGCGAGAACTCGCGCTGATACACGAAAGGAAGCCTGCTTATGGCCTTTGTTCATCTACATGTGCATACCGAGTACTCCCTGCTGGACGGGGCCTGCCGCATCGATACGATCGCCAAGCGCGCCAAGGAGCTGGGGCAGACCGCCCTCGCCGTCACGGACCACGGGGTCATGTACGGGGCGGTGGCCTTCTATAAGGCCTGCCTCGCCGAGGGCATCCAGCCCATCATCGGCTGCGAGGTCTATGTGGCGCCCGGGAGCCGCTTTGACCGCCTGCCCGGCCCGGAGAACCGCTACTCCCATCTGATCCTCCTCTGCCGGAACGAGACCGGCTACCGAAACCTCTGCTATCTGGTCTCGGCCGGCTTCACCGAGGGCTATTATGTCCGCCCGCGCATCGACTGGGCCCTGCTGCACGAGCACGCCGAGGGCCTGATCTGCCTCTCCGGCTGCCTGGCCGGGGAGATCCCCCAAGCCCTGATCCGGGGCGATTACGAGGCGGCGAAGGCCCGGGCCCTGGATCTGCAGGCGCTGTTCGGGCCGGAGAATTTCTATCTGGAGATCCAGAACCACGGCATCCCCGAGGAGGCCGAGGCCGCCCGGGGCCTGGTGCGTCTGAGCAGGGAGACGGGCATCCCCCTGGCCCTGACCAACGACGCCCATTATATCGCAAAAGAGGACGCCACCTATCAGGACGTGCTGATGTGCATCCAGACGGGAAAGACCGTGGATGAGAAGAACCGCATGCGTTTCGAGACCCAGGAGTTCTATCTCAAGGACGAGCAGCAGATGCGTGATCTCTTCCCGGACTATCCCGAGGCGGCGGACAACACGGTGAAGATCGCCGAGCGCTGCCATTACGATTTCGAGTTCGGCCACTATCACCTGCCCCGCTTCAAGCTCCCCGCAGGGGAGACGGACAGTGACGCCTATCTCCGCAAGCTCTGTGAGCAGGGCTTCCGGGAGCGCTTTCCCGATAGCCCCGAGGTGCATCAGCAGCTGGAATACGAGCTGGGCGTCATCGAGAAAATGGGCTTTGTGGACTACTTTCTCATCGTGCAGGACTTCATCAACTACGCCAAGCGCAACGGCATCCCCGTCGGTCCAGGCCGCGGCAGCGCCGCGGGCAGCGTGGTGGCCTACTGCCTGCACATCACCGACGTCAACCCCATCCAGTACAGCCTCTTCTTCGAGCGCTTTTTGAACCCCGAGCGCGTCTCCATGCCGGATATCGACGTGGACTTCTGCGTCAACCGCCGGGGCGAGGTCATTGACTACGTCAACCGCCTCTACGGCTCGGACCACGTGGCCCAGATCGTCACCTTCGGCACCATGGCGGCCCGGGCGGCGGTACGGGACGTGGGCCGCGTGCTGGACATGAGCTATGCCGACACCGACGCCGTGGCCAAGCAGGTGCCCAGCGGCCCGGGCGCGCTGAACATGACCCTGGACGAGGCGCTGCAGCTCTCCAAGCCCCTCAAGGAGATGTACGAGCAGAAGGAGGACGTGCACCGCCTGATCGACACGGCCAAGGCCCTGGAGGGCATGCCGCGCCACGCCTCCACCCACGCCGCCGGCGTGGTCATCACCGAGCGGCCGGTCTATGAATACGTGCCTCTGGCGAAGAACGACGAGAGCGTTGTGTGCCAGTACACGATGACGACCCTGGAGGAGCTGGGGCTTCTCAAGATGGACTTCCTGGGCCTGCGAAACCTCACGGTTCTCGAGGACGCGGCCAAGCTGGTGCGCCGCCGGGAGCCCGGCTTCAAGGTGGAGAATGTGCCGGTGGACGATCCGGCGGTCTTCGAGATGCTCTCGGCCGGCAAGACCGTGGGCGTGTTCCAGCTGGAAAGCGCGGGCATCACCGCCGTGTGCACCCAGCTGCACCCGAAGAACATCGAGGACATCACCGCCGTCATCGCCCTCTACCGCCCCGGCCCCATGGACTCCATCCCGCGCTTCATCGACTGCTCCACCCACCCGGAGCACATCCGGTACAAGCACGAGCTGCTGCGCCCGATCCTGGACGTGACCTACGGCTGCATCGTCTACCAGGAGCAGGTCATCGAGATCTTCCGCTCCCTGGCGGGCTTCTCCCTGGGCCAGGCCGACAACATCCGCCGCGCCATGTCCAAGAAAAAGCACAAGGTCATCGACGCCGAGCGCCTGGCCTTTGTCCACGGCGACCCCAGCCGCGGCATCGTCGGCGCCATCGCCAACGGCGTGCCGGAGAATGTGGCCAACAGCATCTATGACGAGATCCTGGATTTTGCCAGCTATGCCTTCAACAAGGCCCACGCGGTGAGCTATGCCTTCGTCACCTACCGCACGGCCTATATGAAGCGGCACTATCCGCGGGAGTATATGGCGGCGCTGCTGACCTCCATTCTGGACAGCAGCACCAAGGTGGCCGAATATATCGCCGAGTGCCGGGAGATGGGCATCCGCCTCCTGCCGCCGGACGTGAACGAATCGGACGCGGACTTCACCGTGGCCGGCGAGAACATCCGCTTCGGTCTGGTGGCCATCAAGGGCATCGGCTGGGGCGCCATCGAGCAGCTGGTGCAGGAGCGGGCGGCCAACGGCCCCTTCCAGAGCTTTGAGGACTTCTGCAAGCGCATGTCCGGCAAGGATCTCAACCGCCGCGCGGTGGAAAATCTCATCAAGGCCGGCGCCTTTGACAGCATGGGCCATCCCCGGCGGGCGCTGCTGCTGATCGCCGGGCGGGTCATTGACAGCATCGCACAGGCCAACCACGACAACATCTCCGGCCAGCTCGACCTCTTCGGCGCCCTGGACGAGAGCGCACCGGAGCCGGTCAGCATTCCGATCCCGCCCATCGAGGAGTTCACCCGCCGGGAGATCATGAGCATGGAGAAGGAGACCACGGGCCTCTATCTCTCCGGCCACCCCATGGACGAATACCGGGAGCAGGTCAAGCGCCTGGGCGCGGTGCCGGTGGGCGCGGTGATGAGCGACTTTGCCGCCGACGACGGCCCGCGGCAGTTCCACGACAACCAGTACGTGACCCTGGCGGGCGTGGTGGAGTCCTTCAAGACCCGCACCACCAAGAACAACACCCTCATGAACTACATCACCCTGGAGGACGCCACCGGCTCCATGGAGCTGATCGCCTTCCAGCGGGCACTGGACAGCGGCGGCAGCTATGTGCAGAACAACAACGCCATCCTGGTGCGCGGGCGGATCTCCGTCCGGGACGAAAAAGCGCCCCAGCTCATGGTGGACAGCATCCAGCCCCTGGCGGAGCTGGGGGCCCGGGCGAACCCCGAGCCGCCGAAGAAGAAAGAGCCGAAGCTCTGGGTCAAGCTGCCCAGCCGCTTCGACCCGGCCATGAAGCGCATTGAGCTGCTTTTAAAGATGTTTCCCGGCCAGCAGCAGATGGTGCTCTGGTGTGAGCGGGAGCAGAAGCGCCTCAGCGCCCGCTGCCTGATCCACGAGGGCCTGGTCCTGGAACTGCAGGAGATGCTGGGAGAGGAAAACGTGGTGGTGAAATAAAAAGTCTCCGATCCGTTTTGGATCGGAGACTTTTCAAGCTGTCGACAAAGCCAAAAGGCTTTGCCGACAGAGGGGATGCAGCCTG
>CAMNKQ010000069.1 GCA_946542465.1 uncultured Clostridia bacterium
CCCCGGGATGACCAGGAGGCGCTCTGGCTCTGCCTCTGCGCCGACCGGCCTCTCGCCTGTCAAGCCGATCTGCGTCTGCCCCTCGTCCGTCTGGAAACGGAACTCACCGTAAACGCCGAGGAAAACCTGACGCTGGTTCTGGCCCTATGCCTGGCAGAGAGCCGGGAAGAAGCCCTTGCCGGCGCGCAGCGCATCCTGCACAGCCGCGAGAGGGGCAACATGGTCTCGGCCGCCGCCACCCGCCTGGGTCTCAGCGCAGAAGAGGTGGGCGCGGCGATGGAACTGCTGCCCGCCCTGTCCGTCCCGCTCAGCGGTGCGGCGCCGCGGCGGGAGCTCTGGCCCTACGGCATCTCCGGGGATGATCCGCTGCTCTGCTGCGAGGCGCGGGCCATCGAGGCGCTGCCGCTGCTGGGCCGCTGGCTGCTGCTGAAAAGCTGCGGCGTGGAGAGCGACCTGGTCTATCTCAGCGACGAGCAGGGCGAATACCACCGCCCTGCCGCCCGCCGGATCGGAGAGGCGCTGGCCCGACAGGGTCTGGAGGCGCTGCTGGGCAGCCGTGCCGGGGTGCACATCGTCCCCTTCCGGGCCGCCGGAGTCGTGAACAGCCGGGCCTCCTATCTGGTCGGTCCCGGCTGCATGACGGCGGCGCCCCTGTCCCTTCCTCAGTTGAGCCGCCCGCGCAAGGGCGGCGTTCTGCCCGGCTTTGGCTGGACCAGCGAGGGCTTTGCCTTCAGCATCAAGGACAGCCTTCCGCCCCGCGCCTGGCAGTTGCCTCTGTCCTTCGGTGGTCTCGGCGCGCTGCTCACCGATGTGGGTATCGCCGCTCTCTGGCAGGAAAACGCCCGGGAGATGCGCCTCATGCCGCCCATGGAGGATCTTCGCGCTGTACAGCCCGCCTGCGCTCTCTGGGCCCAGGTGGGTGAGCGCTCCCTCAGTCTCTTTGCCGCCAACGACGGTCTGCCCTGTACGGTGCGCTTTGCGCCCGGCCGGGCCGTCTGGGAAAAGCAGATCGACGGGCGCAGCCTGTGCACCACGGTCTTTCTCGACCCGGAGAGCGACGTCCTTGTGCTGCTTTTGGAGGGGACAGAAGGCCTCTATCTCCGCTTTGCGTTTCAGCCCCAACTGGGCCCGGACAGCAGCTCGCTGCAGGTTCAGGAGCACCGGGGCCTGACCGTCTTTGAAAATCCGGAGAGCTATCTCCCCGGGCTGCGTCTGACCCTGGGCAGCGACGCTACTGCGGAGTCCCGCTGCCACTATCAGCCGCCCGGCCTGCTGCTGAGCTTTCAGGCCCGGGACAGCCAGGTGATCGCCCTGGGCTGCTGCGGTGAGGACCGCCTTCGGGCGCTTTTGTCCCCCGAGCGTGCCCGCGCCGGTCTGGAGGAGGCGCAGCGCTTCTGGCGTGATCGGCTCAGCCGCGTCTCTCTCCCCTGTCCCAGTGAGGCATTTAGCCATTATGTAAACCACTGGGCTGTCTATCAAACGCTGGCCTGCCGCCTCTGGGCGCGCAGCAGTCTCTATCAAAGCGGCGGCGCCTACGGCTTCCGGGATCAGCTCCAGGACGCGGTCAATCTGCTGCCGCTGGACGCCGGGCTCGCCCGGGCGCGGATCGAGGACGCCTGCCGCCATCAGTATGTGGAGGGTGACGTGATGCACTGGTGGCATCCCCACCCCGACGGCGATAAGGGCGTGCGCACCCGCTGCAGTGACGATCTGCTCTGGCTGGTCTGGGCGCTGTGCGAATACGTGGAGCAGAGCCGGGACGCGCTCTTCTGTCTCACCGCCCTGCCCTATCGCAGCTCCCCACCCCTGCGGGAGGAGGAGCGCGACCGCTATGAGCAGCCGCTGCTCTCGGACAACCGCTCCCCGATCCTCGACCACGCCCGATCCGCCCTCGACCGCTGTCTGAGCCGGGGCTTCGGCCCCCACGGGCTGCCCTGGTTCGGCAGCGGCGACTGGAACGACGGTCTCAGCGCCGCCGGGGGCGAGAGCGTCTGGCTGGGCTGGTTCCTCTCTCATTGCTGCGAGCGCTTTGCCGCCCTGCTGGACTTTTTGCAGATGCCGGGCGGACGCCGCTATCGGGAGAGCGCCGAGGCCGTGGGCCGGGCGGCGGACGCCGCCTGGAACGGGCGCTGGTACGAGCGGGGCTATACCGCCGATGGCGCACCGCTGGGCGGCCCGGATCGGATCGACAGCCTGCCCCAGGCCTGGGCGGCCTTCTCTCCCTACGCGAGCCCTGAGCGGGTCGATCAGGCCCTGGAGGCGGCAAAGGAGCGCCTGGCCGATCCCAAGGCCCGGCTCCTCAAGCTCTTCGACCCGCCTTACACCGAGGCGGAACCCTATCCGGGTTATCTGGTGGGTTATGGCGCCGGCTTCCGGGAAAACGGCGGTCAGTACACCCACGCGGCCATCTGGCTGGCGCGGGCCTTCGCCAAGCGCGGCAGGAAGGCCGAGGCCTGGGAGCTGCTGAGCTGGCTGCTCCCGGAGAACCACGACTCCGCCCGCTATGAGGCCGAACCTTTTGTCCTGCCCGCCGATGTGAGCACCGCGCCGGGCCGCGAGGGCGAGGCCGGCTGGACCTGGTACACCGGCTCCGCCGGCTGGTTCTGGCGCACGGTGCGGGAGCTGAGCGAAGAGGACTGAAACAAGGGTAAAACACCGGCCGTGCGCCCCGCCCTTTCCTTAGGGCGGGGCGCAATTCGGCCCTTTTCTTTCTCTGGTTTCTATGGTATACTTACAAGAAAAAGGTAGCAAAGGAAGGATGTTCCATGGAGCTGACCCGCAGTGAGATCCTGCCTGGCGTATGGCTCAGCCATCTTCGCTCGGACAAATTCAAAACCGCCTGTTTGAGTCTGAATCTGCTGACCCAGCTGCAGCGGGATACCGCGTCTCTCAACGCCCTCATCCCCTATGTGCTGCGCCGCGGCACACGGCGCTACGGCGATATGGAGGCGCTCTCCGCCCGTCTGGACGAGCTGTACGGCACCGCTATCGAGCCGGTGGTGCGCCGCATCGGGGAGATCCAGTGCGTCGGCTTTTATGCCAGCATCCCGGAGGGGGATTTTCTGCCCGACGGCCAGGACGTGCTGCACGACGCGGCGGAGCTGATGGGCGAAATGCTGCTCGCCCCCAACACCCGCGGCGGGCTTCTGCTGCCCCAGTATGTGGACAGCGAGCGGGAAAAGATGCTGGAGATGATCCGCAGCCGCATCAACGAGAAGCGGGGTTACGCCCTGTTTCGCTGCATTGAGGAGATGTGCTGCTGCGAGGACTTTGCGGTGGGCCGTCTCGGCAGTGAGAGCGAATGCGAGAACATCCATTATAAAAAGCTGACCCGCCATTATCACGATCTGCTGCAGACCTGCCCCATCGAGCTCTTTTACTGCGGCCGCGCCTCCCAGAAGAAAGTGGTCTCTGTTCTGCGCGATGCGCTGGCCACCCTGCCCCGCGGGGAGATCAACTACGACATCGGCACCGACGTGCGGATGAACGCCCTGGAGGACGAGGCCCGTACCGTGGAGGAGAAGCTGGACGTGAACCAGGGCAAGCTGGTGATCGGCTGGCGTCTGGGCGAGTGCATGGAGGAGCCGGATCTGGCGGCAATGCATGTTTTCAACGCCGTCTTCGGCGGTGGCAGCACCTCCAAGCTCTTTATGAATGTGCGGGAGAAGCTGCAGCTGTGTTACTATGCCGGCTCTCTGATCGACACCCACAAGGGCCTGATGCTGGTGTCCTCGGGTGTGGAGTTTTCCGATAAAGACGCCGCCCAGGCGGAGATCTTTGCCCAGCTGGAGGCCATGAAACAGGGCGAAATCAGCGAGGAAGAGCTGGAGGCCGCCCGCTCCGGCGTGGCCGGAGATCTGCGCTCGCTGGAGGACAGTCAGGGCGAACTGGAGGGTTTCTATCTCTCCCAGGCTCTGGATGGCCCCGACTGCAGCCCGCTGGAGCTGGCGGAGCTGTGTGAAAACGTCAGCAAGGAGGACGTGGCCGCCATCGCCCGCAGTGTGGACTGCGATCTGATCTATTTCCTGACCGGCGGCGGTGAGAGCGAGGAGGAAGACGATGACGACTAAAGCCTATCCCCGGCTGGGGGAGACCCTCTATACCACAACGCTGCCCAACGGTCTCACCATCCACGTGGTGCCCAAGCCCGGTTTCTGCAGCTATTACGCCGTCCTGGCCGCCAACTACGGCGGCGACCACCGGCGCTTCTCCCTGGGCGGGGAGATGATCGACACCCCCGCCGGCGTGGCCCATTATCTGGAGCACAAGATGTTCGATCTGCCCGAGGGGGACAACGCGCTGAACCTGCTCTCCGCCAACGGGGCTGATCCCAACGCCTTCACCTCCGGCTCCATCACCTGCTATTACTTCCAGTGCACGGAGAAGTTTGAGGAAAACCTCCGCCTGCTCATTCATTTTGTCACGACCCCCTATTTCACTGCGGAGACCGTGCAGAAGGAGCAGGGCATCATCGGCCAGGAGATCCGCATGGGCGAGGATAGCCCCGGCAGCGCTGTATACTACAATCTCCTAAAACAGCTCTATGCCAATCACCCCATTCGGGATCGGGTGGTGGGCACGGTGGAGAGCATCGCCCAGATCACCGAGGAGACGCTCTACGCCTGCCACAAGGTCTTTTACGCGCCCAGCAATCTCTGCCTCTGCGTGGAGGGCGACGTGGATGGCGCGGCCATCGAGGCCATCGCGCGGGAGATGCTGCCCCCGGAGAAGGCGGAGCTGCCTGTGGCCGATTTCGGTCCGGAGGAGAGCCTGCTCCCGCAGGAGACACTCCACCGGGAGTGCATGGCCGTCTCCGCGCCCCAGTTTCTGATCGGCGCCAAGTTCCGCCCCGTAGAGGGCGAGGGCGCGCTTCGGCAGCGCATCGTGGCCCAGCTGGCCCTGCGGCTGCTGGTGGGCTCCTCCTCCCGTTTCTATACCTCTCTCTATGCCGACGGCACCCTGAACCGGGACTTCGACTACGAGGCCGATTTCTCCGCCGGCACCGCCACGGTGATCCTGGGCGGCGAGAGCGAGGAACCGGAGACGGTGCTCGCCGCGCTCAACGAGCGCATCGCCGAGGTCTGCAAGAGCGGCTTTGCCCCCGACGCCTTTGAACGGGCCAAACGCGCCTCCTACGGTGCGCGCCTGCGCGGTCTGGAGGACTTTGACAGCGTCTGCGTCTCCCTGGCCTCCGGGCAGTTCGAGGGCTACTGCCCCTTTGACGCGCCGGGCCTGCTGGATCAGGTCACCAAGGCTGAGTGTGAGGCCTTTGTCCGGGAGAATCTCCAGCCGGAGCGCTTCGCCCTGTCCATCATCGAAGGGAAGAAGGCGGAAGCATGAGTCCTTTTCTCCTGTTGTTTGACACCATCCAGCGCGATTCGGTGATCTCGTTTCCCGTGCTGGGGAACCTTTCGCTGAATCCACCGTCCTATTTCACGGTTTTCGGCCGCCCCATCTATTTCTACGGGGTCCTGATCGCCCTGGGTTTTCTGCTGGCGATCCTCTACTGCTCCCGGCACGCGCCGGACTTTGGCATCAAGCCGGACGATTTCTATGACCTGATGCTCTGGCTGATCCCTCTGTGCATCGTCGGGGCGCGGCTCTATTTCGTGGCCTTCCGCTGGTCGGACTACGCGGGCGATCCCGCCTCGATCCTGGCGATCTGGGAAGGGGGCCTGGCCATCTATGGCGGCATCATCGCGGGCGTGCTCTGCATCGTGTTCGTCTGCCGCCACAAGAAGATCCCCATCCCCGCCATGCTGGATCTGAGCGTCTATGGCCTGCTCATCGGGCAGATCCTGGGCCGCTGGGGCAACTTCATGAACCGCGAGGCCTTCGGCGCGGAGACGACGATCTTCTGCCGCATGGGCCTGACCGATCCGGCGGGCCATACCATCTACGTACACCCCACCTTCCTCTATGAGAGTCTGTGGAACCTGGTCGGGCTGATCTTCCTGATCGTCTTCCGCAACAAGGGAAAGCGCCGTTACGACGGGCAGTGCGCTCTGCTGTACTTCTTCTGGTACGGGCTGGGCCGGGCCTGGATTGAGGGGCTGCGCACCGACAGCCTGTATCTGGGCTCCAGCGGCATCCGCGTCTCCCAGGCGCTGAGCCTGCTGCTGGTGCTGGTCATGGGTACGCTTCTGGTGATTCAGGGCCGCCGTGCCCATTCCCCGGAGGACTTGTTTGTCAATCGGCAATCCAACATTCCGAACAAAGGAGAGAACACATAATGGCAGATTATAAAGAGCTTTTGAACGACACCCTCAACAGCCTCGTCGGCAAGGCGAAGGAACTCGCCGGCAGCGAGAGCGTCGGCCGCGTGGTCGATATGCTCAAGGAGCGCGCCGAGAGTACCGGCGTCAAGACCATCTATACCCAGGGTGCCGACCGGGCCAAGACCTACGGGAAGATCGCCCGGCTGACCGTGGAGCAGAACAAGGACAATGCCGAGCTTGGCCGCGTCTACACCGAGATCGGCCGCCTCTACTTCGAGCAGATGCGGGAGAATCCCGAGGGTTATTTCGCCCCGCTCTTCGCCCAGGCCACCGCGCTGACCGAGAGCATCCACGCCCGTGAGGCCGAGATCGCCGCGCTGAAGGAGGATCTGGACTACGCCAAGGCCGCCCAGGACATCGACGTGGAGATTGCCGAATTTGAGGAGATCGTCAACGCCACCGAGGAGGACGGCCGCGGTCAGTAACGGCCTTACTGATTTGATAAGAAAGAATCGTACAGAAATGGCTCCGTCCAAATCGGGACGGAACCTTGTTATTTGATTTATTCTGTTTGTCTCCCGTTCGAGTCCCACCACCGGCACCAAAAAAGCAGCCCCTTCAGGGCTGCTCTTTGGTGCCGGTGGTGGGACTCGAACCCACACGATGTCGCCATCGGCGGATTTTGAATCCGCTACGTCTACCATTCCATCACACCGGCGTTGCCCGTACAGTATATTACAACGCCGGGAAAAATTCAAGTGCAAATTCCGGACTATTGCTCGCCCTCCGTCTCCGTCACCACGGGGATGAAGCGCAGGTTCATGTCGGTCTCGCCGCTGATACCGGGCACCGTCTCTTGGAAGCTGTACTGCCAGCTGTCCACCGCGTAATAAAAACTGGGGTAGGCGGCCTCCGGCAGGGCAAACCAGAACTCATAGTCGGTCAGCCGCGTCAGATCGAAGCCGTAATAGCCCAGGGTGCGGTTAAAATACAGGGCCGGAGTGTAGCCCGCGCTGCGGATCGTCTCGCAGAAGGCCACGGCACAGTCGGTGCGCGTCTCCACGCTCAGGCCGTTGGTGCGGGCGTCGGGCACTTCAGTTCCATCCGGGTTGCGGATCTTTTCCCAGTCGAACACCACCGGCAGCTCGACCTTCCAGCCCTGCAGGTGGTCGATCACAAAGCGGGCCTCCTCGATCGCCTCCTGGACCGTGATGGCCTGGGAGAAGAAATACACGCCCACGTCCAGTCCGGCGTTCTTGGCGCCCTGGATGTTCTTTTCAAAATAGGGATCGGCAAAGAGCCCGCCCTCGGTATAGCCGCGCCGGCCGATGCGCACATAGGCGTAATCCAAATCCGCCGTGGCGACCTGCGCCCAGTCGATCGCCAGCTGGTGCTCAGAGACATCGATGCCCCGCTGGGTGCGGTAGTCCTCATGCTGGTACACCGGCTGTCCGTTCTCGAGGCGAAAATCCTCCTCACCCCAGGGGTTGGGCTCCACGCCCTCCAGCGGCGTATACCAGATCCAGTCGTATCCGTCGTAGAGATAGACCTGTCCTGCGTGGGGGTCCATCTCCTCTTTCAAATAGCGAATCAGCAGAAACGCGGCCAGCGCGAGCAGCAGCACGGCCAGCAGCGGCATCCACAGTCGATTCCGCGTCCGGGTTCTCATAAGCCTCTCCTTTGCTCTCTTGTATCTCAGCAAGTGTATCATATTGACAGCGCTTTTTCAATTCCGACAGAAAATTCCAGAACAGAAAAAATTTAAAAAAAGCAAAAATTAAACTTGACATTTGATATTCGGTTTGCTATTATAAGCAAGCCGGTTCGATGCTGGTGTAGCTCAGTTGGTAGAGCAGCTGATTTGTAATCAGCAGGTCGGGGGTTCGAGTCCGTCCACCAGCTCCACCTTCTCGACACGCTCCGCTGGGCTCTACCCGGAGAGTAATGCGGTAGAATTGAATATGGGGGAATTCCCGAGTGGCCAAAGGGGACAGACTGTAAATCTGCTGGCAATGCCTTCGGTGGTTCGAATCCACCTTCCCCCACCAA
>CAMNKQ010000070.1 GCA_946542465.1 uncultured Clostridia bacterium
ACACCAGTGACGTCGGTCACTGGTTCGCAATGACAAAAACCGACTTCGTCGACAGCCTGAGATGGAGAGAACTTGAATGTCTCTCTATCTTTTTTCTTTTAAGAAGAAATTAGATTGTTTTACGGATAATAATGTGATAGAATAATTGTGCCACGCAATCGAATAGAGCCAAATGCCGAGGATGTGTTTTTACCTTCTGGTAAAAACGCACCCTCCATATTGGCATCCTTCGGGTTTGGCTTCTATGATTGCGTGGCAGCAAATGAGGCTCTGCGTTTTTCGTGCGTAGTCTCATTTGAGGCTACGCACTTTTTTATTATCATAAAAGAAAAGGGGGCTATAAAAATGGGGCTGTTTGATAGTAAATTGCAGAAAGAGCTGTCGGAGAGCAAGGCACGGATTAAAGAATTAGAAGATTTGTGCGAAGAAAAAGACGAATTCTTTAAAGAGCTTATGGCTGATGGATTAAAACATAAGAGTTCTTTAGCCGCCAAGCATATGGCGGACAGGAAGAAATATCTCAACGGGAAGTGAAATAAGAAAAACGTAGAAATTGATTTCTTGTTTTCTCAATTTAACAAACTGAAAGGAGATCTGCAAAAATGACAAGAGACGAATTAAAGGGCCAAATTGATGAACTGATGAGGCAATACGACGAAGAAGAAATTGATGGGGCTACTTATCTTCAAAAGATGATGGAGTTGACCACATCATCTCAAGATGAAAGCCAAGAGGATTGAAACTGACACTATTGGGATCCACAATAAAACCTTTGGTAATTATAAGGCGGTGAAAACTTATGATTTGTGCAAATTGTGGTGAACACTTTGACAGGGATGATGTTCGTTCCAAGTTTAACCACTATTATTCTGGTTCCTCAAATTGGGATTATGATTCTAATACTCCTGGTGACCTTTGTCTTGAGTGTGCGTTAGACTACTGTGAAAGCGCTTGGATAGATGGAAATCTGGATGCTGATGATGGTCCCCCTCCTGAGGATTAGGCTAGTGAGCATTCAACAAACAGTATCAAGTCCATATAAGCATTGCGGCGAATTCGTACGAGCTACGAATTCGCCGCAATTGTTGTTTATTCTTCCGGTTAAACGCCGGGAGGGCACGAGGCCCTCCCCTACGTATTGATTGACCTTTGTGCTCTTTTTTGACCGTTATCGGATACCTCCTCGCATCCCTTACGGGTGCTCGCTTTCCTCCAGTTTTGCGATCCGGTCGGCCTCGTCCAGCACTTTTTGGGCCCAGTGCTCGTCCGGCTCAAAGATCCGCAGCGTGCGGAAACCGTAGAGCTTTCCGTTCTTCTCCACGGATTTCTCATCGTCGATGTGCAGGGAGATGCGGTAAAAATTGGGAAGCTTCGTGGGCAGGAGCCTGGGCCGGTCGCGCTGCACCTCTTTCTCGTGGCGCTGGGCGTTCACGATACCGTCAAAGTGAATGCCATAGAGGCGAAACAAGGCGTTGAGATAGCTCTTCCGGCGGTAGGAGGAGGTATAGATCCAGACCTCATAGCCCCGTTTCTGCAGGGCGTGGATCAGTTCCGGCGTGCCCTTCCGGAGCCGCTCGGTATAGCGGAGATTCAAGGGAAAGGGCGGGGCCGGCTCGGTCTCATATTTTCCGGGCAAGACAAAAAGCACATCGTCCAGATCAAAGGAGATTCTCACGGCTTTCGTTTGCCTCCCTTCACATGGTTATTCCTTCGGCGGGTTCATGATCGTCGCCCGGACTTTTCTAAGCCCGCTCTTCAGCGCGGCCGCCCAGCGGTGGTGCCCGTTGAGGATCAGGTAGCCCTCCGGCTTCATCTTATAGACGACGATCGGCTGGGAGAAGATGTCCCACAGTTCATTCTTCATCATCTTGATCTCATCCACATACTCGTTGATGATCCGGTCGCTCGGGCCGACGCGGGGATTGGCAAATTCATCGTCCGGATTGACATGCATGTCCTCCGGCGAAAGGCGGTGCACGGCCAGGCGCTCGAGCAGGCTTGTCCGGACGACCTCCCGCTTTCCCTCATAGGCGTCCAGATCCTCCTGGATGTAGGCGAAGAAGGAGGAGCGCAGCCCGGCATAGCTCACCGGTTTTTTCTTTGCCTCTTCGCCGATGCTCTCCATCTGCCGGGTCAGCTCCGAACTCTTTTCCGTCCCGTTCCGATCCGCTTTTACGCTCTCGGCCAGGGTGCGGCAGACCTGCTCGTACTTCTCCGTGTTCTCCCGGATTCGGGCGCTCAGCTGCTTGAGGATCTGCAGGAGAAGCTCCGGCTTATCCTGGAAAAAGGCGTTGAATTCCTCCTCGTCGATCACTCGGAGGAAGGTCCCGTCCTGCAGCGCCACCGCCGTCGCGGAGCGCGGCGCGGCCTCGAGCAGGCCCATCTCCCCGAAAAGCTGTTTCTCCTTCAAAACGGTGAGCTGCTTTTCCTGCTCCGTCCCGTAGTCGAGGTAGATGCCGACGCTGCCCTTGCGGACCTCGTACATGCTCAGCTGCATCTCGCCCTCGCGGAAGACCACATCGCCCGCGTGGAAGCTCACATCTTTCATGCCTGTGCCTCCTCTCTCTGGTTCTCCATATGGGAGGCCTCATAGCCCGCCAGCGTCTTTGCGATCCGGTGCTCCAGGGCGGCGTCCCGTTCCTTGCCGGCTTTCTCCGCCTCGACCACCTCGCCCACCGTGCGGCAGGCGTCG
Source organism: uncultured Clostridia bacterium (assembly GCA_946542465.1). Classification (GTDB taxonomy): domain Bacteria; phylum Bacillota; class Clostridia; order Oscillospirales; family Oscillospiraceae; genus Limivicinus. Next base: position 2,693 of record CAMNKQ010000070.1, read on the forward strand.
GCATAATCGCGGGAGATGCGGCGCAGGCGCATGCTCATCTGCCGGAGCAGGGCCAGCATGCCGGCGGGATTCTCCTCAAAGCAGAGGGCAAAGTCCTCCTCCCGGATCAGCTGCAACGTGGCCTTGTCGGACAGGACGACCGCCGTCGCGGAGCGCGGCGCCTTGTCCAGCAGGCCCATCTCCCCGAAATAGCGGCCGGCCGACAATTCGGTGAGCTTGTTCTCGTTGGCCCCGCCATAGTCCAGAAAAATGCCCACGGTCCCCTTCTGTACGCGGTACATGCAGGCGCTCGCCTCTCCCTGGCGGAAAATGACCTCATCGCGTTTTGCGTGTTTCAGATCCATTGTGCCTCTCCTCCTTATCCCCGGATGTGTTTGACCATGGTCAGGATGTTCTGTCCGTCCTGATAGGCATAGCGGACCACATCCATGCTCTTTTTTACCATAAGGATCCCCAGGCCGCCGATCTCCCGCTCCTCGGCGGGCAGGCTCAGGTCGGGCTCCTCCCGGCCCAGCGGATCAAAGGGGGTGCCCCTGTCCGTCAGCGTGATGGTGAGTTCTCCCGTCGCCTCCTCGGTGAGAACGCTCAGGGTAACGGGCCCTGTCTCCCCGCCGTAGGCGTAATTGGCCACGTTGACAAAGGCCTCCTCAAGGGCCAGATCCACCTGCATCTGCTGCTTCATGGGGCAGTCCATCTGTTCCAATGTCTCGTCCACAAAGGCGAGGGCCATCTCCAGATTGGAGAGCGAGGCCTCCATGGTGATCGTCTTCGGCATAGTCTCTTCCTCCGTTCCATGGTAGACAAAGCCCAGCATGGTGATATCGTCAAACTGCTCAGCGTCCTTCACAAAGGCGTCCATCTCCCGCCTGACGTTCCGGAGAAGCTCCTCCGGTCCGGCCGCCGGGTCGAGGTTCAGCGCGTGAAGCAAGCGCTCGGTCCCGAAGGCCTGCTCCCGGGCGTCGATGGCCTCCGGTACCCCGTCTGTGTAGACGAACAGCGCGTCCCCCGGGGAGAGCTGCAGCTCATATTCCCGGTAGCTCACGCCCTCCATCGCGGCGACCGCGAGCCCGTGCTTCCGCTTGTAGAGTTCAAAGTTTCCGCCCGCGCGCTTCAGCGCCGGGTATTCATGGCCGGCATTGGCCGCCCGCAGCCGGCCGGTGGAGATCTCCAGAATCCCCGTCCAGACGGTCACGAACATGTCGACCTGGTTGTTGGAGCAGAGGGCTTCGTTCGTCTTGGTGAGGATCTCGGCCGGCGACTGCCCCAGCATGGCGCAGCTCTGCAAAATCGTCTTGCAGATCATCATAAAGAGCGCCGCCGGGATGCCCTTGCCGGACACGTCGGCCATGACCAGGCCCAGGTGATCCTCGTCGATCAGGAAGAAATCGTAGAAATCCCCGCCGACCGCCTTGGCCGGCGTCATGCTGGCATAGAGTTCAAACTCCTTCCGCTCCGGGAAGGGTGGGAACTGATGGGGCAGCATGGCCTCCTGGATGCGCCTTGCCAGGGTCAGCTCCGTGGTGATGCGCTGTTTTTCCGCGGTGATCGAAGTGAGGTTCTCGATATACTCCCCGACCTGCTCCTCCATCCGGTCGATGGAGGCCGCCAGCTGGCCGATCTCATCCCGGTTGTGGATCTGCTCGGCGAGCTTGACCTTCGCCGGGCGGTTTTCCCCGGCGAAGCGAATCGCCTCGTCCGTGATGCGGCGCACCGGGGTTATGAGCGCCCAGTTGAGGTACACCGCCTGGGACAGAATGACCATCAGGACGATCGCGATCAGCACATGCAGGACGCTTCTGTGAAAGCGCTCGCTGGTGAGGTGCAGTCCGCTCATCTGCCGCTGTACGCAGAGGATCGCCTTTGTTTCGCCATCCGCGCCTTTCAGCGCGCGCATGGCGGTCAGGTGATGGGTGGCCGCATTAAACTGCCTGCTCTCCAGAAATTGCAGCTCTTGCTCCGTTTTTCCCTCGTACAGATTGCGATACTGCTGCCGATACTGTTCGTTGGTCGTCTCCCGGACAAAGCCCGCTTCGTAGGGAGAATACTCGCTGAAATCGGCATTCACCGTGGAAAACACAAAGGTAATATGGCCATAGTCCGTCAGATCCGGCTGGATCACGTAGATAAAGGTGACGCCCAGGGCATTGCACAGCTGATCCAGGCGATCCCACACCGCCCGATACTCCTCCGACTCTCCCCCGCTTTCAAGATACGCGTCCATCCGATCGGGATCGATCGCCAGCGCGGCCGCGTCCGCCATCCGGCAGGCGCTGGAGGCGAACTGCACTTGCATGGCGTCGGAGAAGGCCTTGTTGCCCGCAACGCCCACAATGGAGGCAAAAAGCATCAGCGGCAAAACGATCGCAACGATGCTCTTGACCAGCACACGGTTGATTTTTTTCACCGCTTCTCCCCCTTCCCTGTGAAATGCATGCGATGGTTTCGTTCAGATCGTGATGACCTGTCCCTGTCGGGCGTAGGAGGCGCCCTCCGGCAATCGACTCTCTCTGTCACGGAGAACCGTATCGCTGCTCCAGGGCGCATGATGGATCAGCAGAAGGCGTTTGACGCCGCTGCGTTCCATGATCGCCAGCCCTTCCCGGGCGGTCGAGTGGCCGAAGCCCCGGCAGGCCTCGTACTCGCACTCCGTGTATTGGGCGTCGTACAGCAGCAAATCCGCGCCCCGGGCGAAATCGCTCAGGCGGGCGGAGGCCTCCTCCCCGTGCTCAAAGTCCGTGGCGTAGACAAGGCTCTTCCCGTGGCAGCGGATCCGGAACATCAGGCAGCCGCCGGGATGGCTGCCCGGCATGGTCTCCACCGTCAGATCGCCTTGCCGCAGGCTTTGAGGCATCGGAAGCAGCTCCGGATGGCTCTCCAGCTGTCCCAGCTTCAGCGGCCAGAAGGGCGGCGCGTAGAGCCGATCCAGGATCGCCTCCGCCCCGCTGCGATCCTCGCAGAAGGGGACGTAGATCTGCGGGCGGTGCGCCCGGTTCGAAATGCCCGGGAACATGCCCAGGCCGATCAGATGGTCCAGATGCAGATGGCTGAGCAGGATCACCGGATCTTTGGGATACTGCGCCGGCGCCGAAATCAGGCCGCTGCCCGCGTCAAGGAACAGCGTCTCCTCCCCGGCCCGGAGCATATAGCAGGAGGTGTCGCCGCCAAACTCGGCGCAGTCCTGCCCGTCGCGGGCCATGGAGCCGCGCGCGCCCAGAACCGTCAGCTGTAAATCCGTCTCTCTCATGCTTCCTTCTCTCCTTCCGCCTCATATCCCGCTTCCCGCAGCCAGGCGGAAAAACAGGGCGGCTTGGCCGTAAAGCAGAGGCGATAGGTCCCGCTCTCGGCCCCGGTCACCTTGGCATACAGGTCTTCGCCGATCCGGAGCATGAGGTTCGTGTAAAGCGCAAGCTCCGCATCCGTTTTGAGGATGGCCTCTTTTTCGGACAGGGCCAGGATCGTCCCTTCCCATATCTCCCCGGAGGCGTGTTTTCCCTCCAGGGCGGAAAACGGCAGCTTCAGGCCCTGGGCAAGAGGCTGAAGCTTCGCCTCGGCCTTCTGCGCCAGATAGATCCCATAGGGTGCGCCGATGCCGGTGACAGAGGCAAGCTCGATGCTTCCGTCCACGCCCTTGGGCTGGACGGAGAGCGTATCGCTGATCCGCAGTTCTGACGCCACCGCGGCGCGGGTGCCCGGCGAAATGAGGATCTGGCCCTCGGTCGTGTAGCTCTCGATCCGGCCTGTCAGATTGACCGCCGCGCCCAGCACGCCGTACTTGGTGCGCTTTTCCGAGCCGATGTTCCCCAGGATCACGGCGTCCGTGTTGATGCCGATGCCCATGGCGAGGGGCTCATAGCCCCGCTCCGCGTTCCAGCGGTTCACCGCCTCCATGCGCTTTTGCATGCCGACGGCGGCCGCCACCGCATCGGCGGCATGGGTCTCGCTGGGGGCGGGCGCGCCGAAGATCACCAGCATGCCGTCGCCCAGAAACTCGATCAGGGTTCCGCGGCAGCGCTCGATCTCCTCGTACATCTCACCGAAGAAATGGTTGAGCATGGTGATCAGATCCTGGGGTTCCATCCGCTCGCTCAGCGCCGTGAAGCCGCGCAGATCGCTCATCAGGATCGTGAGCGTCCGCTTCTGCCCGCCCAGCTTCCAGCCGCTGGGAGAGTCCAGGATCTCTCGCACGATATCGTCGGACAGATAGCGGCCGAAGGTCTCCTGCAGGACGCGGTTGCGCATCTCCAGCTGGTGGTTCAGCGTCTGGATCCGATCCATGGCCTTCATCGCGTCCCGCATCTCCGTCAGCTCCGTGACGTCGCTGATGACGAGGATCACGCCGGCCATTTTCTCCTGCTCGCGCAGGCACGAGGAGACGATACGCAGCTGTTTTTCACCTCTTCCGGTACGGTAGGGCACATAGCTCTCCATCCGTCTTCCCTTTTCGTAGACGGCGTCCAGAACGCTCTGGACAAAGGCGTCGTTCTCTTCCTCCCCGAAAAAGGCGCGGACGAAGGAGCTGCCGATGAGCTCTTCCTCCGTCTTCTCCAGGATGGCAAGCGCCGCGTCGTTGGCAAGCTCGATCCGGCCGTCAAAGCGGACGGCCATAACGCCCTCCGACATGTCCGAAATGATGCTGTTGCGAATCAGGGTCTCCCGTTCCATGCTCCTGTGTCTCCATTCAAATTCGGCTCCCGTCCCTCCCGGGACGGAAGCCGGTTGTTATTCCGTGTAAACGCCGCACTCAGAAGCGGTTGATATAGTAGTCGTAGTAGCCCGTGTTCATCTGGGGCGTGGCCGCCGCCATCGCCATGACGTCGTTGTAGAACTTGATCAGCGCCTTCGCCCGCTCCAGCAGAGACTGGCTGCGCTTTTCCGGCTCGCCCTGGGTCTCCTTCAGGCCCGCGAGCACCGCGCAGGCGCCCTCATAGTCCGCCGTCCGATCCCGCAGACGACTGCTGATCTGGCGCATGATCGCCAGCAGGCGCTCGGGCTGGGACTTGAAATAGTCGCCAAACTCGACCTCGCCGATCTCCCGAAGCTCCGTCCCGTCCTCCAGGGCCACAGCCGTGGCGCTGCGGGGATAGGTCTCGATCATGCCCATCTCACCGAGGAACTCCCCGACCTTCAGGACGGTCAGGCGGTTCTCCGCCTCCGTGCCGTAGGCGACATAGACGCCGACGCTCCCGGAGACGACATCATACATGCAGTTGGCATAGTCGCCCTGCTTGAAAATGACTTCGCCCTTTTTGAATGTCAGCATTTTCATTTCTGTTCCTCCTTTTTGGACAGCTCCTGGATCTGGCGGCAGACGTCCACATACTCGTTGGTCCGCCGGCGCAGATTGTTGCTCAGTTGCTGCATGACCATCAGCACGCGGGCCGGGTTCTTCTCGAAGAAGGCACCGAAGCCCTCTTCCGTAATCAGGCCCACAGAGGTGCCATTCTCCAGCGCCACTGCCGTTGCGGAACGCGGGGCGTGGTCGATCAGGCCCATCTCACCCAGATACTCGTCCGCATAGTA
>CAMNKQ010000071.1 GCA_946542465.1 uncultured Clostridia bacterium
CCGCCGCTCGCCTGGCCTATCAGGACGGCATCCCCAAGGCCAAGCCCACCATCCTGGAGCCCATCGGCCAGCTCTTTGTCACCATCCCCGATGAGTATCAGGGCGCCATCATCGGCGACATCAACTCCAAGCGCCGCGGCACCATGATGGGCTCCATGCCCGCCGAGGACGGCATGACCACCATCGAGGCCGAGGTCCCCATGGCTGAGATGAGCACCTACACCATCGACCTGCGCTCCATGACCCAGGGCTCCGGTTCCTTCACCTGCAAGTTTGTCCGCTACGAGGAAGCGCCCGGCAACGTGCAGCAGAAGGTCATCGAGGAAGCCAAGGCTCTGGCCGAGGCCGAATAAGACAACGATACAAACCAAAACAGCGCCTCGGAAACGGGGCGCTGTTGTCCGATGAGGGATCGCTATGCAGGGAAAGTGGAACACCTATAAGAATTTCGGCTGGGCGCTGGCCATCGGCGTGGCGCTGTTCGCGCTGCTGCTGGGCCTGCTGTTCACGGCCTTTACCCGCTACGGCGGGGATCTGGACCGGCCCAAGATCCAGTTGGGCGGCTCCTCCGCCGCCGTGCTGGACGCGGACACAGTCATCACCGGCGGCGCCGCGGTGCAGGAGCCCACGGGCCGCCTGCTCACCCTGGCGGGGACGGCGGACGGTGGTCAGGGCTATATCGACTCCCTCACCTTCCTCTGCGACAGCGCCACCATCGGCCTGCGGGACTACGGCATCCTGTCCGGCGGCATCGCCACCACCCAGGTCTGGGGCAGCAACTCCGGCAGTCTCCCCATCGGGACGATCCCGGACGCGCTCATCAAGTACCCGGGCGACGGCTCCCAGATCAACGCCATCGACGCGGCCATGATCGCCAAGCCCAAGATCCTGGTGATCTCCATCGGCCAGGACGGGCTGATGGGCGTGGACAAGGAGACCTTCATCGCCAACTATGAGTCGCTGGTCATGGGGATCCGGGAGAAGAGCCCCGGCACCTATATCGTCTGCTGCTCTGTCACCTCCGTGGGCGCCAACTACGCCGGCGCCGATGGCCTGACCCGCGACGCCATCAACTGGGCCAACGACTACATCCAGGAGGTCTGCATCGACACCGGCGCCTATTTCTGCGACGTGGCCCATGACATGCGCGACAGCACCAGCGTCCTGGAGGGCAGCTATGCCTCCTCCAACGGCAAGACCCTCAACACCGCCGGTCTCAACGCCTTCCTCCAGTACCTCCGCACCCACATGGTGGAGGGGTAAGATATTGACAAAACAGACTCCGAGGCGAAATCACGGTTATGTGATTTTACCTCGGAGTTTTCTTTTGTATTCGTTTCTTCCCCGTAGGGGCCGGCGTCCTCGACGGCCCGCGCAGAATAGAAATGATAACTATAGAGATTTCCAGCGAAAACGGTATCAAAATCTGAATTCCGGGAGATTTCTTTTTAGGTTTTTCTTGCCGGAACGCAAAGAACACCGTCCCCTACAGGCCTATTAATTAGCTGTTTTCTTGTAAATCGACTTTCTTCACAGCCCCGTTTAGTCTTAATACACATTCCATTTTAATACCCCAATGCCAAATCCTTGATGATCATCATAGTAAGATAGATAATAGGTATATCCGCTTTTATCTTTCCAATGATAACCATATTCAGATGGTTCATTAGGCCCATATTCTGCATCAAACTTTTTTATAAATGTGTTGATTACTTTTTCGTATTGCGTCTTGTTCAGGTCTCCCTTGTCAAATTTCCATTCCATATCATTGAAAGGAGCTTCCTCAGGTGATAGATCTATATAACCGCTTTTACCAGTAATCCAATAGTATTTATACTCTTTGCGATCAAAAGAAAGACTCAGTGTTCCCTTGTATCCATAAAAATCATAATCGGAATATTCATAGCGATAATGTTCACTTCCCCCAGTTTCATTATAGTTTTCTCCAAACAGTTCCACCATGTTTGAAAACGTAAAGTTTTTTTGCCCATATTCTGTTACCTTATCAAATGGGTTTTCTCCTCCGCTGCTGCAAGCAGCCAGCGCCAACGACATAACAAGCGCCATGAACAACGCCACAGTTTTTTTCATTTTCTTTCCCTCTTTTCAAAAATAATGGTTCTCTGAATTATTTCTCTATACTCAATTCGAATCCGATATCCTTTTTCTTTTGCTACCTTTGCCACTTTCGAACGTTTAATAAAATAATCGTCTGTTTTGGGCAATGCTCGTCCCACAATTCTCTCATATTCCGCAGGGGTCAACTCAAATCTTTCTCGATCATCAAGCATCGGCTCCAACATGCTCAAATCCAATTGGCGTGGCATTATCTATCCTCCTCTCTAATTTGTATTACAAGTTGATATCGTATGATATTCGTATTATAGCATATTTTGCTTTCTTTCGTCAATCTATAATTGTATAAAAAGATTGCGAGGTGGAGCAAATGAAAAACGAACCCCTGATTATAAAAAAACGAGGTGAAGACGGCAACCGCATCATCTCGGTGCGCATCCGCGAGGAAACCCTGGCGGAAATTGACAGGTTGGCGGCGGAGACCAATTACTCGCGAAACGAACTCATCAACATCATTTTAGCGTACGGTGTTAAAAACATTGAAATACAATAAGGTTTGGAGGCGGGTTATTGCCCGCTTTTTTCTTTTATCCGCAACAAGAAAGCATGATGCCACAACCGAGGCATTCGGCTGTGGCATCTTTTTATTTGCTATGTTGGAATGCAAAAACCGGGCGATTCGTGAATCGCCCCTACGGGATAACGGCGGAGCATGCCGTGGACAATCCCCATCGAAAACCGATCCGTCTGACAGAATACGATTATGCCAGTCCCGGCGCCTATTTCGTCACGGTCTGTACCCGCAATCGGCGGTGCATCCTGTCCCACGTTGACGTAGGGGCGGCTATTAGCCGCCCGCAAGACAACCCCATCGCCGCCATCCTTACGCCATACGGAGAAATCGTCGATCAGGCCATTTGCAATATACCGTCGATCTATCCACATATTTCCGTGGATAAATACGTAATCATGCCGAATCACGTTCATCTGATCCTATGCATTCATGGTGACGATGCCGGGCGGCTGATAGCCGCCCCTACGGTCAGCACCGTCATTGGTCATATGAAACGCTGGGCCTCGAAGCAGGCTAAAACACTTTTATGACAAAAATCCTTCCACGAGCACATCATCCGCAATGAGGCCGACTATCGCCAAATTTGGGATTACATTGCATCCAATCCCGGCAAATGGGCGGAGGATCGGTATTACCTATCTTAACACCGCAAAGGGCGCGGGTCGTTTTGACCCGCGCCCTTGCCGTGTTTTATAGGCTTTTACCGCACAATGGCTTTGATGAAGCTCGGCTTTTTCACCGGCTCCGCGCTCAGTTCATAGCAGCTCTGCAGCAGCTTGACCGCCTTATCGGCCCTCTCCTCGTCGGAGGCGTGGATCGTGCCCAGGCTCTCGCCCGCCTCGACTCGGTCGCCCACCTTTTTCCGCAGCACCACGCCCACGCTCAGGTCGATCGTGTCCTCCTTGGTGGCGCGGCCGCCGCCCAGATGCATGGACACCAGGCCCACCTGCTCGGCCTTGATGTGGGAGACATAGCCCGCCGCCGGGGCCGGGACTTCCTTTTGGATCTTCGCCCTGGGCAGAAGCGCGGGATCGTAGACCGCCCGCTCATTGCCGCCCTGGGCCCGGACCATCTGGGCCAGCTTCCAGAGGGCGCTGCCGTCCTCAATGGTCTTCATGAGCTCCAGCTTGGCCTCCTCCACGCTCCAGGCCACGCCGGCCTCCACCAGCATGAGGCTGCCCAGCGTCAGGCAGAGCTCCAGCAGCTCGCCCTTTTTCTCGCCATGCAGCACCGCCAGGGCCTCCCTGACCTCCAGGGCGTTGCCCACGGTATAGCCCAGGGGCTGGTCCATGTCGGTGATGACCGCGGCGCATTTCCGCCCGGCCAGACGGCCCACCCGGGTCAGGCCCTCGGCCAGCTTCCGGGCCTCGGCCTCGGTCTTCATAAAGGCGCCGTCGCCGCATTTCACATCCAGCACGATCACATCCGCGCCGCTGGCCAGCTTCTTGGACATGATGGAACTGACGATCAGCGGGATGGAGGGCACGGTGCCGGTCACGTCCCGCAGGGCGTAGATCTTCTTGTCCGCCGGGACCAGATCGGCGGTCTGGCCCATGATGGCGATGCCGATGTCGTTGACGTTTTGGAAGAAGGTCTCCTCCGAGATGGCCGTGGAAAAGCCGGGAAAGCTCTCCAGCTTGTCGATGGTGCCGCCGGTGTGGCCCAGGCCGCGGCCGGACATCTTGGCGATCTTGAGCCCCGTCGCCGCCACCATCGGACAGAGGACCAGACTGGTCTTGTCCCCCACGCCGCCGGTGGAGTGCTTGTCCGCCTTGACGCCGCGGATCGGGCTCAGATCCAGGGTCTCCCCCGAGTGCATCATGGACATGGTCATATCCAGGATCTCCCGGTCGTCCATGCCGCGCAGCAGGATCGCCATGCACATGGCCGACATCTGATAGTCCGGGATCGTGCCCCGGGTATAGCCCTGGATCATAAAGTCGATCTCTTCCGTGCTCAGTGAGCCGCCGTCGCGCTTTTTCGCCAGCAAATCGGTCATCTGCATGCGTCCGCACCCCTCTCTTTTATCTGTCTCTTGTATTATACACCAGCGCCTGTCCTTTCTCAAGTCCGGAAGCGCACGAATCGCCGCCCGAAGAGCCAGAGCACGCCGTCCTCCGCTTCTTTCGCCTCTTCCGGCTCCGCCTCCCGCTTCGGCTGCAGCGCCGCGTATTCCAGCCGCCTGGGCAGGCGGGCGCAGTCGCTGCGGCTGAGCCTCCGTTCCAGGCGCAGGCCCTCCCCTGTCGGCGCCAGCAGGCCCAGGCAGAACCAGGCGCCCGCGCCGTAGAGCCAGAGCCGCTGCAGTCCCTCCCGCTCGGGCAGCTCCGCCCGGAAGACGGTGTAGAGGCCCTCCCGCGCCACGCTTAGTGAGCCGATTTGCTCCCCCTTGTCCATGATCGGCAGTTCCATTCGATCACCTCGCCGCAAAAAATACCCTCTCCATAGAATGTATGGAGAGGGTATCCGTGTTTATTCCGTTTTGCCCAGCCCGAAGCTCACCGCCAGGGCCTCATCCACCGCGCTCATGGTGCCCGGGTCCAGGCGGCCCATGCGCTCGCGCAGGCGGGATTTATCCAGGGTGCGGATCTGCTCCAGCAGGATCACGCTGTCCCGGTTCAGACCGGCGCTGCGGCCGGCCAGGTCGATGTGGGTCGGGAGCTTGGCCTTGCCCGTCTGGCTGGTGATCGCCGCGGCGATCACCGTGGGGCTGTGGCGGTTGCCCGTGTCGTTCTGCACGATCAGCACCGGGCGCATCCCGCCCTGCTCGCTGCCGACCACCGGGCTCAGATCGGCAAAGTAGATATCTCCGCGTTTCACCATGGGTTTTCACACTCCGTAAACAACTCGCCCAAACCATTCTATGTAGGCTGTTGCTTCTATTGTCCCTGAAAGTGTGAAATTTTATACCCATCGAGCGTTCAGAGGATCGTTTTCGCAAAGGCGCGGATGGCCTCAAAGCTCTCCACGCTCAGGTCATGCTCGATCTTGCAGGCGTCCTCCCGGGCCGTCTCCGCGCTCACGCCGAGGCGCTCGAGCAGCCGGGCGAGGAGCTTGTGCCGCTCGTACATCCGCTCCGCGATCTCCAGACCCTTGGCCGTCAGGGTGATCAGGCCGTCCGGGTCCATGGTGATGTAGCCGTTCTCCCGCAGGCGCTTGGTGGCATAGCTGACGCTGGGCTTGGTCACGCCGATCTGCTCGGCCACGTCGATGGAGCGGATATAGCCGTGCTTCTCGCGCATCATCAGCATGGCCTCCAGATAGTCCTCCGAGGCTTTTTGAATTTTCAACCGGATCACCGCTTTCCTTTTGTTTTTCCTTAGATTAGCACCCGCTATTTCAAAATGCAAGCGTCTTTTTCCCGCCGGACGCCGTCTCGCGATTTCCCGAACATTTGACAAATACCTCTTGACAAGCGGAGTTAAGTGCGTTAAACTAATCCAAGGTTAGAAAGTTCTAACCCTCTGTTTTGACCGTCGGTTAAAGATCTTTAATTCCGGCGGCAATACGCATCAGAAAGAGAGGATACAGCTATGATGCCCCTTGTGTTGGCCACATCCGGAGAGGAGAACATCATCCGGAAGGTCGGCGGCAATGCCGAGACCAAAAAGCATCTGGAGGATATGGGCTTTGTCGTGGGAGGCACCGTCACCATCGTCAATACGATCGGCGGCAATCTGATCGTGAAGGTGAAGGAATCCCGCGTTGCTATCAGCCAGGAGATGGCTGGTAAAATAATGGTGTAAAGGAGAAACAAAGATGAAGACGCTGAAAGAAGCCAAAATCGGCGAGACCGTCAAGGTCGTGAAGCTGCACGGCGAAGGCGCGGTCAAACGCCGCATCATGGACATGGGCATCACCAAGGGCATTGAGGTCTACATCCGCAAGGTCGCGCCGCTGGGCGATCCCGTGGAGGTCACCGTGCGCGGGTATGAGCTCTCCCTGCGCAAGGCCGACGCCGAGATGGTGGAAGTCGAGTAATTCATTTTGGCTGAGGAATAAAGGAGAAAAGCAGTATGGACAAACAGATTCGCATTGCGCTTGCCGGCAACCCCAACTGCGGCAAGACGACCCTGTTCAACGCCCTGACCGGTACCCAGCAGTATGTGGGCAACTGGCCCGGCGTCACCGTTGAGAAAAAGGAAGGCCGCGTCCGCAACCAGAAGGACGTCATCGTGACTGACCTGCCGGGCATCTATTCCCTCTCCCCCTACACGCTGGAGGAGGTCGTCGCCCGTAACTATCTGATCGACGAGCGGCCCGACGTGGTGCTGAACATCGTGGACGCCACCAACCTGGAGCGCAACCTCTACCTCACCACCCAGCTGGTGGAGATCGGCATCCCCGTGGTCATCGCCCTGAACATGATGGACCTGGTCCGCCGGGCCGGCGACAGCATCAACACCAAGGAGCTCAGCCGGGAGCTCGGCTGCAAGATCGTGGAGATCTCCGCCCTGAAAGGTGAGGGCATCGACGCGGCCGTCAAAGCCTGCATCGAGGCCGCCGGCACCAAGACCGTCCCCCAGCACAGCTTCTCCGGCAGCGTGGAGCACGCCCTGGCCCACATCGAGGAGATCACCGTGCACGATCTGCCCGAGGAGCAGCAGCGCTGGTACGCCATCAAGCTCTTTGAGCGTGACGACAAGGTCCAGGCCAAGCTGAAGCTCAGCGAGGCGGTCAAGGAACATATTGAAAAGGACATCGCCGCCGCCGAGATCGAGATGGACGACGACGCCGAGAGCATCATCACCAACGAGCGTTACATCTACATTGCAGGATTGATGAAGGGCTGCTACAAGAAGAAGAACAAGGGTCAGATGTCCACCTCCGACAAGATCGACCAGGTCGTCACCAACCGGATCCTGGCTCTGCCCATCTTCGCCGTGGTCATGTGGCTGGTCTACTGGGTGGCCATGGGCCCCTTTGGCTCCTTCCTCACCGACTGGACCAACGACGTGCTGGGCGGCGCCTGGCTCACCGACGGCTCCCGCGCGATCATGGAGAACCTGGGCGCGGCCGACTGGCTGACCGGTCTCGTGTCCGACGGTATCTTCGCCGGCGTCGGCGCGGTGCTGGGCTTCGTGCCTCAGCTGCTGGTGCTGTTCCTCTTCCTCTGCCTGTTGGAGGACTGCGGCTACATGGCCCGTATCGCCTTCATCATGGACCGTATCTTCCGCAAGTTCGGTCTGAGCGGCAAATCCTTCATCCCCATGCTGGTCGGCACCGGCTGCGGTGTCCCGGGCGTCATGGCCTCCCGTACCATCGAGAACGAGCGTGACCGCCGCATGACCATCATGACCACCTGCTTCATCCCCTGCGGCGCCAAGATGCCCATCATCGGCCTGATCGCCGGCGCCCTCTTCGGCGGCAGCGGCCTGGTCGCCACCTCCGCCTACTTCATCGGCGTCGCCGCCATCATCGTCTCCGGCATCATGCTGAAGAAGACCAAGATGTT
>CAMNKQ010000072.1 GCA_946542465.1 uncultured Clostridia bacterium
CCTCCAGAACAGAAAGAGGGACCGCTGCAAAACTCTCATTTTGCAACGGTCCCTCATTCCGTTTTATATTGACAATTATAGTTCCTTTTTGTAGAATACTCTTGCCCGTAAGGGCAAGGCGTTGCCAAGCGTAAAAAGGCGGTTCCGCTACACTCCCGGAAAGGGGGTGCTGCTATGCCGATTACATTGACCTTCCACGTGTGGAAATACACGATCACGGTCACCGTAAAAAGCAGAAACCGCCACTCGGCCAAGTGACGGTTTCTCTATTAAGATAAACCACTAACTGGGCGGAGCCGCTTTTCGGCAACGCCTTTTTTCTGTCTCTATTATATCCAGCTGCGCCGAAGATGTCAAGCAGAATGCTCTCAGATTCCTCGGAAGGAGAAGCGCAGCTGCAGGTCCTGCTCCGCCGGGAGCAGGTATTCCGGATGGGTGCGGGCGCCCCAGGTGTTGTCGCCGCCGATGCCCATCTGCTGCAGCGCCACGCGCACCACGCTGTAGTGGATCGGCGGCAGCTCATAGCTGTGCAGGGCGTTTTCCAGCTCATGGGGCGTGTAGGGCAGGGCGCTGAAGGAGAGCTCGTCCCCGGTAAAGAGCAGGCCCCAGCCCCGGCGATCCACGACCTTAGCCCAGCGCACGCCGCACTTGTTGCCGCACTCCTGGGGGCGGAGGTAGCGGGCCAGGTTCTCTTTCACGCTCTTCTCATAGACGCCCAGGCGCGCGCCCCGCTGCCGGTCGGCATAGCTCTCCTCCGGCCCGAGTCCGTACCAGATCACCCGGTCCAGATCGGCGTTCAGGCGGAAGAGCATCCCGAACTCCGGCATCTCCGGCAGACCCTTGACCGCCGGATAGTCCAGCGTCGTCTCCACGGTGCCGTCGCCGAAGACCTCATAGCGCACGCTGCAGCGGCTCACGGGAACCGTGGGCATGCGGTAGCGGATCGTGACGCAGACGCTCTCCTCTTTTTCCTCCACCTCGGGGAAGAAGCCAGTCGCGTCCGGGTCGGGCTCGGGGTAGAGACTCGCGATCTTCCACTGGGCATAGCGCTGGGGCATGCCGTTGGCCCGGTCGTTGTCCACCGGGGCGCGCCAGAAGTTGGGCAGCGGGCTCTGGTCGATGTACTCCACGCCGTTATAGACGTAGGAGGTGATGCCGGGGCGGATGGCGGAAAACTGCATGGAGAAGCAGCGGCCGCGGACGCCCAGGTTGTGCTTGCCGCGCACGACGGTGAGCTTTTCCTTACAGCGCTTGCTCGGGCGGATACCCCGGAAGAGGACCGTCTGCCCGAAGGCCACCTCGTGCCCGGCCTTGGCCCAGAGGGTATCCTCTTTCAGGAGGAAGGAGACCGTCACCGCGAATTCGGGCCGCGAGAGCATCTCGCCCGTCTCGCTGCGGAAGTAGTGGGGGATGCGCACCTGCCAGTCCACTTCCTTCAGGAAGCTCTCCGGCAGGGGGAAGCTCGCCTCGCTCAGGGGCGGCACGGCGATGGCCAGCTCCTCGCGCAGAATCGGCTCGCCGTTACAGAGGAGCACGGCCTCGGCCCGGTAGACGTCGGTGTTGGTAAAGAGGTTGTTGTTTTTGACGGTGAAGCTCCGGCCCTGGAAGCTCAGGCGGATGTTCTGGTAGTTGAACTTCACCTCCTGCATCTTGGGGGAGGGGCTGCGGTCGCCGCCGTAGACGATGCCGTTGCCGCTGAAGTTGTAGTCGGTGGGCCGCTCGCCGCAGTCGCCGCCGTAGGCCTGGTAAGTCTCGCCGTAGCGGTTCTTCCGGGTGAGGGACTGATCCACGTAGTCCCAGATGAAGCCGCCCTGATAGCGGGGCTCCCGCTCGCTCAGGTCGGTGTATTTGTGCATCGCGCCGCAGGAGTTGCCCATGGCGTGGGTGTACTCGCAGCAGATGAAGGGCTTCTCCGTATGCTCGCGCAGGAAGGCCTCGATCTCCGCCGCGGGGGTGTACATCTGGCTCTCCATGTCGCTGGTCTCGGGGTAGGAGCGGTCCCAGAAGATGCCCTCGTAGTGCACCAGCCGGTGGGGATCCAGGGCGCGGAAGCGCTGGCTCATTTCATAGATGACCTTGCCGCCGTAGCTCTCGTTGCCGCAGGACCAGATCAGCACACAGGGGTGGTTCTTGTCCCGCTGATACAGGGACTCCACCCGGTCGAGAAGCAGCGGGGCGAACTCCTCATGGTCCTTGGGGATCACGTAGTCTTTTTCCGCCTGCTTGTGCAGATAGGCGTCCCAGCTGCCGTGGGTCTCCATGTTGTTCTCGTCGATCACGTACAGGCCGTATTCGTCGCAGAGCTCATAGAGGGCGGACTGGTTGGGGTAGTGGGAGGTGCGGATGGCGTTGATGTTGTTCTGCTTCATGGTCACGATGTCCTGCAGCAGCTCCTCCCGCTTGGGGACCCGCCCGGTGTCGGAGCTGAAATCGTGCCGGTTCACGCCCTTGAAGACGATGCGCCTGCCGTTGAGGCACATGAGCCCGTCCTTGAGCTCAAAGCGGCGGAAGCCCAGGCGCTGCTCGATCACCTCGCTCGGGCAGCCGGTGTGCGGCTCGATGGGGGCGAGCTTCAGGGTGTAGAGATGGGGCTGCTCGGCGCTCCAGAGGGCGGGATCGTGGAGCGTAAAGACGGTCTCCACGCGGCCGTTCCCGCTCGCGACCGCCAGCTCCTGCTCCTCCAGCAGGGCGTCTTTGTACCAGAGCTGCAGCTGCAGCCGACCACCCGCGTCCGGGCTCTGGGTCAGGGCCGTGACGGTGAGCGTGCCGCGGCGCAGGCTCTCGTCCAGGGTGGGGACGACGGAGAGATCCCGGATGGCCAGGTCCGGCAGGTAGGAGAGGTACACGCTGCGGAAAATGCCGGAGAAGCGGTAGAAATCCTGATCCTCGAACCAGCTGCCCGGGGTCCATTTGAACACCCGCACGGCCAGCTTGTTCCAGCCGGGCCTCAGCGCCTCCTTCAGCGCGAACTCCGCCGGGTCAAAGCTGTCCTCGCTGTAGCCGATGTACTGCCCGTTGAGCCAGAGGGCAAAGCCGCTCTCCACGCCCTCAAAGCAGATATTCACCGTCTTGCCCAGCCAGGGGAAAGGCAGCTCAAACTCGGTCACATAGTCGGCCACGGGGTTAAAAAACTCCGGCACCTGCCCGGGCTGCAGCGCCTCGGCGGCGTCCCAGGGGTACTGGGTGTTCACGTAGGCGGGCTTGTCGTAGCCCTCCATCTGGATGTGGGCCGGCACCCGGATCGTCTCCCAGCTGTCGGTGTCGTAGTCCGCGGCCCAGAAGCCCTCCGGCGCGGTCTGAAGGTTCCGGGCGTAGTGGAACTTCCACACGCCGTCCAGATACTGGCGCAGGCGGGTGTCGCCGCCGATGCGCTCGCCCCGGTCGGCGCGGGCCACAAAATCCGCGTGGGCCGGCAGGCGATTGTCCGCGAAGACGGCCGGGTCCTTGACAATGGCTTCGTAAGAGAATTCTTTCATATCGGTATCTCCCAATCGTATTGTACGTCCGCGCCATGGTAGCACGGCGCGGGGAAAATTGCAAGGCAGGAAAAACGGCGCTCCCCGGAGAAGGAGAGCGCCGCAGAACCGTGACGCTTTATTTCACAGCGCCGGTGATGCCTTCCGCAAACTGCTTTTGCAGGATGAAGAAGATGATGACCGTGGGCAGGGAGCAGAACAGAACGCTCATCATCAGCGCGCCGTAGTCGATGGTGTAACCGCCGGCGAGGTTGGCGATGAACAGAGGCATGGTCTGCGCCTCCGGGGCCTTCAGCACGACCCGGGGCCAGAGGTAGGCGTTCCAGGCGTTCATGAAGGTGATGACCGCGGCGGCCGCGTAGGTGGATTTCATGACCGGCATGTAGATCCGAAAGAAGATCCCCAGCTCGGTCAGACCGTCGATGCGGGCCGCGTTCATGATTTCCGTGGGGAAGTTGCGGGAATTTTGGCGGAACATCATGATCATGAAGGGGGTGGCGATGGAGGGGAGGATGAAGCCCCAGACGCTGGAGAGCATCTTCATCTTGCTCATCATCGAAAACAGGGGGATCATCGTGGCCACGCCCGGGATCATCATGGCCATCAGCAGCACGCCGAAGAGGGCGTCCTTGGCCTTGTCGTGGTACAGCTCAAAGCCGTAGCCGGCCAGGGAGCAGATGAACAGGCTCAGCACCGTCTGCGCCGCGGCGTAGAAGAAGGAGTTGCGCATGGCGCTCCAGAGCTTGGACTGGAAGAAGGGCACGCCCTCCAGCAGGGCCTTGAAGTTCTCCACGCCGAAGTCGCCGAACCAGAGTCGGCCCTGGGACACGTCCACCGTGGTGTTGGTCGCGGCGGTCAGCATCCAGAAGAGCGGGAAAATGGAGAAGAGCGCGAAGAGCGTCAGGAAGATGTAGCTGGGGATCAGGCGGCGCTGAATGGCGCCGATCTTTCTCTTTTCAGTCACGCTTATCACCCACTTTCAGGTTGATGATGGCCAGGATGGCCACCAGGATAAACACGACGAAGGACAGGGCGGAGGCATAGCCGAAGTTGGCCTTGCCCTGGAAGGCGGTGTTGTAGATGTGGTGGGACATGGTCATCGTCGTGCCGGCGGGGCCGCCGTTGGTGAGGTTGACGGACTCGTCATAGAGCTGCAGGGTGCCGTTGATGGACATGATGAAGGTCATGATGATCACGGGCCGGAGCTGCGGCACGGTGATGTGCCAGAAGGTGTCCCAGCCGTTGGCGCCGTCGATGCGGGCCGCCTCATAGACCGAGTAGTCCAGGTTCTGCAGGCCGGCCAGGTAGAAGACCATGTTGTAGCCCGTCCAGCGCCAGATCAGCGCGAAGATGATGACGCCGCGGGCGGTGTTGGTCTGGCCCAGCCATTTGACGTTTTCGTGTATGATGCCAAGCTTCATCAGGATGGTGTTGATCATGCCCGTGTCGTAGAACAGCGTGCGGAAGATCAACGCGTAGGAGACCAGCGAGATGGCGCAGGGCAGGAAGATGCAGGTGCGGTAGAGACCGCGGAACTTGAGGTTGGGGTTATTGAGAAGCTGAGCCAGCAATATGGCCAGCACCAGCATCACCGGCACCTGGATGATCAGGTACAGGAAGGTGTTTTTCAGGGACATGATGAAGGTCTTGTCCTTGAACATGCGCAGGTAGTTGTTATACCAGGGATCCGCCCATTTCATATTGGCGCTGGAGCCGGTCTTGAACGAGGTGATCAGGGCAGAGACCATGGGGTAAAAGCTGAAAATGAAGATCATGATCGAGGCCGTGAGCAGGAAGGCCCAGCCGATGGCTCTCCGTCTTTTCTCCACAGGGTATCCTCCTTTCAATTGAGCAATTGCGAAACTCATTTCGCAATTGAGGACTCGCGCTTATCGCAGCGGGCCAAAGCCC
Organism: uncultured Clostridia bacterium; assembly: GCA_946542465.1. Lineage (GTDB taxonomy): Bacteria > Bacillota > Clostridia > Oscillospirales > Oscillospiraceae > Limivicinus. The sequence continues at coordinate 5,388 of CAMNKQ010000072.1, forward strand.
GCTTCAGACTGTCGACGAAGTCGGTTTTTGTCATTGCGAACCAGTGACCGACGTCACTGACAAGCAAGGATCGCGTCGCACGCTTCCCGCGCGTCGCGTTGGTGTGGCAATCCGTATTCCCCGAAAATTGCATGTTTACTGACTTTTTTACTGGAGAACGGATCCCTTCGCCCACGCCAGCTATGCATACACAAGTTCTAAGGCTCCTTCGTCGCCAAGAACTTGTAGTAAGTGTGCGCAGAAGGTGAATTGCCGCAAAAGGCCAACGGATTGCCACGACCAGTCTGCGGACTGGTCTCGCAATGACAAGAGAGCCTTTTGCGGCAAGAGAAGCTGGCCTGGGCCGCTGGCTCGGAATGACACGTTTTGAGCTTTGTCTACACATGGCAGCGGGCCAAAGCCCGCTTTGGTCGGCGCGAGGGCTCACTTGGTTCGCCTCAGGGTGTTTTTGAGGCGGCAAAGCTGCCTCAAAAACGGATTTGTATTTCCTCCGGGGATAAAAACCAAGCGTGATTGCGACTTTTGCAATCGACTAATAGGGCGATAGGAAAGTTGCCCCGCCATGTTCATGGCGGGGCAACGCCGTTGCTATGTGTTTTAATTCAATCAGAGAGGGGATCAGCCCATCTCGAACTCGACCTGATCCTGAGCATCCTGCAGCTCGCTCATCAGATCGCCGCCGTTGATGATGTTGGTGATGGCATTGCCGATGTAGGTACGGGCGGTGTAGTGGTAGTCATTCTGCTCCACGACGGGAACGAAAGCGCCCATGCCGACGATGTCGGAGTAGATGGGCTGGCCGCCGAAGTACTCAACGCCTTCCTGATACACGTCGGACTGGCCGGCGGAGATGCAGCAGGTGATGACGCCGCCGTCACGCAGGGCGTTGTCATAGGTCTCCATGGCGCCCTCGCCGCCGCCGAAGGTGTAGGCCAGGAATTCCTTGGCCAGGTCAACGTTCTGGCAGTTGCCGGTGATGTACAGGGAGGAGCCGCCGTTGGCCGCGTAGCCTTCCTTGCCGCCGTCCAGGGTCGGGATGCTGGTCAGGCCCCACTTGCCGCTGTTCTCGGCCACCTGCTCGATGGTGGGGATGATCCAGTTGCCGTTCATAACACCGGCGACCTGGTTGCCGACGATGGTCTGGTCGCAGTACTCGGACCAGGAGTTGGCCAGGAGGATGGTGCCGTCCTTGGCGCCCTGGACAATGACCTCAATGATCTTCTGCAGAGGCTCGTTGTCAACGAAGTTGGGCTGGCCGTCGGCCCACTGGGACAGACCCTCAGCCTGCATCATCATGTAGGGCAGGTCGTCGCCGGAGTGGTCCATGGAGAGCAGGGCATAGCCGGTCTTGTCCTTCACGTCGCGGGCGATCTCCAGCCAGCGATCCCAGCTGATGCCGGTGAGGTCTTCCAGGGTGTAGCCGCACTCTTCCAGAACGTCGGTGCGATAGGCGAAGATGGCGGTGCCGTTGTCCACGGGCACGCCGTAGTGGACGCCGTCGATGGTGCTGTAGCTCAGCTTCTCAGCGCCGAAGTCGTCCCAGTCGATGTCAGCGTCTTCCAGGTCCTGCCAGCAGTCGGGATAGTCGGCCACGTAGGACTGGATGAAGTGGTCCTGGAACAGGACGATGTCGGGCAGGGAGCTCATGTCGCCGGAGGAGCCGGCCAGGGTCATCGCCTGCTCCACGTCGCTGGAGCCGGACTGGGTGGCGATGTCCAGTTTGAAGTCGGGGTTGACCTTCTGGAAGGCGACCTCGGCGGCCTTCAGAGCCGGGATGTTGAAGTTGGCGTCCCAGGCATAGACGGTCAGGGTGTTTTCGTCGGCCGCGGAGGCGACGCCTGCGGGTGCGACCAGCAGAACGACGCTCATGGCCAGGATCATAACGAGTGCCAGGATCTTTTTCATGATGTTTCCTCCATTAATAATAGTTCTTCCGTTTTCCTTGGGCGAAAGGCTGAATGCTGTGCAATATACACAGAAATCGACCCTCTTGCCTTCACCGGATATGTACATGATAGCATAAGGACAGGCTTTCATGCATTCGAAATCGATCAAATAACAGGCAAAAACAATCATTCAAAAATTGGAACCGTCAAGATAGACAAAAAGAGCCGCGACGCCTTGTGCAAGCTGCCCTGTCACAGGTGGATCCTGCCTACACAAATACAAGAGCACACTTACAGCGCCGAATGTTGGTGAGTAAGTGTGCTCTTTGTTTTCGTTCTTTTCTGATTGACAAGTGTTGTCGCTTTTTGTAGAATAAACCTGCCCGTAAGGGCAAGGCGTTGCCTCGTCAGAAGAAACTCGCTTCATTCCGTTTCCACGGTTTGCGTAGGAGCCGTGAAAACTTCATATCCGCTCCTTCCTTCTTCCTCTCCCAATCAAAACAGCTTGTTTTGATTGGGCTTTTTGTTCGCGAGCGGTTCCATCACATCTCCCGGAAGGGGGGAATCCCGGGCCGCCGCTGCCGGTGGCAGAAGAAGGCGGCACGGGATTTCCGCAGCGGTCGAAAAATGCAAGGATCAGCGTAAGCCCGCAGCATTTTTCGGGCACCGCAAGGTGGAGCTGCTATGCCGATTACATTGACCTTCCACGTGTGGAAATACACGATCACGGTCA
>CAMNKQ010000073.1 GCA_946542465.1 uncultured Clostridia bacterium
TCTGCGGCCTCAGCGTGGGCATGTTCAAGCATGCGGCCCTGGGCGTCGATCCCTTCCAGTCCCTGATGAGCGGGCTGGACGCGGTGATCCCCATCCGCTTTGGCACGCTCTACGTGATCGCAAATCTCCTGCTGCTGGCCTTTGCGCTGCTCCTTGACCGGCGTAAGATCGGCCTTGCCACGCTCATCAATCTCTTCCTCCTGGGTTATATCGCGGAAGCTTCCCAGCGCTGCATGGCCCGGCTCCTGCCCGGCCCCACGCTGCTTCTCCGTTTTGCGATCCTGACGGTGGCCATCGTGATCATGTGCCTTGCGGCTGCGCTGTATTTTACGGCGGATCTGGGCGTCTCCCCCTACGACGCGGTGGCCCTCATCTGGTCGGAAAAGCAGCGGCGCGTGCCCTTCCCGATCTGCCGGGTGATCACGGATTTTGTCTGCGTCCTCGGCGGCGTGCTGCTCTGCCGCGCGTCGGGCTTTACGCTCCGGCAGATCACGGGTGAGGTGGGTCTCGGCACGATCATCACCGCCTTTTTCATGGGCCCGCTGATCGCCTTTTTTAACCGGCGCGTCGCCGAGCCCATGCTCTACGGCCGGGACAGACAGGGGGGACAGTCATGCCCAAAACGAGCTTTGACCTGGACGGCATCGCCGTGACGCTCTACGCGGAGGAACGGCCGGAGCTCCTCTTCCTCCAGCCGGTGGACGCCCATGACGCGGCCCTCCTCGACCGGGAGGTCGCGGCCCTGGGGGAGCTTCCCCGGTCCTATGCGCTTGCGGCCTTTCAGGTGCCGGACTGGAACCGGGACCTGAGCCCCTGGGAGGCACCGCCGGTTTTCGGGAAAATCCCCTTCGGCGGAAAGGCGGAGGAAACGCTCGCCTTCCTCACCGACCGGCTCCTGCCTCCCTTGCGGGAGCGCCTGGCTCTACGGGAGAAGGCGGAACTCTGCCTCGGCGGTTATTCCCTGGCGGGGCTTTTCTCCCTCTGGGCTGCCACCAGAACGGATCTCTTTTCCGCCGTGGCGGCGGCCTCGCCCTCGGTGTGGTTTCCCGGCTGGCTCGCGGATGTGAAAGCGCATCCCATCCAGGCCCCGGTGGTGTATCTGAGCCTCGGTGACCGGGAGGAGCGGACGAAGAATCCCCTCATGGCCACGGTGGGCGAGCGCATCCGGGAGCTTTACGCCCTGCTGCAGCCGGATCACCGCGTGATGCTGGAATGGAACGCGGGCAATCACTTTCAAGACCCCGAACTTCGCACCGCCCGGGCCTTTTCCTGGGCTGCGGAAGAAATGAGAAACGGATAAAACTACGCCCCGGACGTTTTTCGTCCGGGGCGTGCTGTGCACAAACCTTGGTTCCCGTCGTAGGGGACGGCGTCCTCGACGTCCCGCAAACAACGGCCCCTCATCCGGGAAAACGGGCGACCGCAAGGGTCAAAACGACGGCGGGACGGCGCTTAGCCTCGCCCCAGATCCAGGAACAGATAGGAGCGCTCCTCCCGCATGGGGCGGGCGGGAAAGGAGGTGACCTTGATCTCCACGTTTTCGGCGATCTTCTCCAGCGTCTCAAAGGAGAAATCCGAGTCGCTGCCGCCGGCAAAGATCAGATACTGCTCCTCCGGCTCGTAGAGAAAGAGATAGTTTTTCAGAATGTCCTGCTGCGAGGCCTCATAGCCGTTCTTCTCGGCGACCTTCCGGTAGAGCTCGGTGTAGTCCAACTGGATTTCCAGCATCTCGTACTTGCCGTGGGCCTCCTGTCGGACGATGCGGGCTTCACCGCCGTAGCTGCCCAGCAGCAGATCCTCCTCATAGAGCGCGGCGGCGTCCATCACCGTGACACTCAACAGGGCGCCGTTGTCTTTCTCCCAGGAATAGCCCGTATACCAGGTCTTCGCCTCCTCGGCGCTCATGCCGGCCTCGGCCAACAGCTCTTCCAGCGGGCGGTTCACCCAGCCGGGATAGCGCTCATGATCCTGGAAGAAGTCCAGCAGATCGTAATAGCGGCTCAAGGTCCCATAATAGGCCACATCGGGGCTGGGCGCGCCCTCCGGCAGCCAACCGAAGCGCATCACAACGTCGGTGGCCTCGGGCCGGGCGTCCACGTTGATCACCATGGCCACGTTGGCCATCACGCCCTCGTGCCGCTGATTCTTGTCGTCGAGAATGCTGAAATGCACGCCGCCCACGGGCACCCGGGGGTGCAGGTATTGGTTGTAGGCCGCCCAGGCGGCAGGGGCCATCAGCAGGATCAGCACCGCCACCAGCAGCAGGCTTCTCCCCAACTTGCGGCGCGGGCGGACGACGCGCGGCGTCTCCAGCCGGGAGAGCGTCTCCTGCAGATAGGAATCATCGACGCCGTTGAGCGCCTCCATAACGTCCTCGGTTTTCATAGGTAAGCCTCCTCTCTCAGCGTCTGCTGCAGCTTTTTCCGCGTGCGGTGCAGCATGGTTTTGATCTTGCTCTGGCCGCAGTTGTGCGTCCGGGCGATCTCGGCGATAGAACAGCCAAACCAATAGCGGGCGAGGAACACGGTCCGCTCCTCCTTCCGCAGCCCGGCGAGAAAGCGCTTGAGGATCCCGGCCAGCTCTGTCTGCTCCAGACGGCTCTCCGGCGTGTCCGGCGCGGCGAGGCAGCTCTCCAGCTCCTCCCAGGCGACGCGGAACGCGGCGCCGCCCCGCTTCTCCCGGCCCTCGCGGCGCAGCCGATCCAGGCAGAGCCAGCGGGTCAGACGTCCCAGATAGAGTTTCAGCGCGGCGGGGCGCTGATCGGGCATGGAGTTCCAGGCCCGCAGCCAGGTGTCGTTCAGGCACTCCTCCGCGTCCTCCGGGCTTGCGAGCAGATTGCCCGCGATACGCCGACAATAGGCGCCGTACTTGGCCTCGGTTTCCGGGATGGCGCGCTCCGAACGCTGCCAATAGAGATCGACGATTTCCTTGTCGTCCATGAGCCTCCCTCCTTTCACCTGTATAAACGTCGCTTTCGGGAAAAAGGTTACGGAAATAATCAAAATCTGTGGATAACAAACTCGTAGGGGACGGCGTCCTCCACGTCCCGGCGGAACAGAATCGGATCCGGACAGAACAATACGGCGAACTCGCAGTGTCTGCGAATTCGCCGTATGCTTGTTGGTCTTAATAAATCGAAAATAACTTTGGTTTTAGCTTGTACTTGACCCCCGAGACCAGGCCCATGGCGGCAAACATCGTCACCATGGACGAGCCTCCGTAGCTGAAGAAGGGGAGGGTGATGCCGATGACCGGGGTGATGCCGATGCACATGCCGGTGTTGATTAAGGTCTGGAAGGCGACGGCCGAGGCCACGCCGACGCAGATGAGCATGTCGAAGGTGCGGGAGGAGTGCAGCCCCACCCGGGCACAGTGGACAATGATGATGGTCAGCAGGATGAGCACCGCGATGCAGCCGATCATGCCCAGCTCCTCGCCCACGCAGGAGAAAATGAAGTCGGTGTGTTTGCCGGTGAAGACCGTGTAGCGGTGGGCCTCATCCACGCCGGTGAGACGACCGGAGGCCAGGGTGAGCTTGCTCTGGGAGGTCTGCCAGTTGCGGCCCCAGCCGTCGGGGTCGATGGAGGGGTCATAGGGGGCGAGCAGACGCTCCTTCTGGTAGTCCTTCAGGAAGTAGTTCCACAGCAGGGGCACCATGGCCGAGAGGGCCGCCGCACCCAGCGCGAACCAGTACAGCCGCACGCCCAGGGCGAAGAGCATGGTCAGAAAGATGCAGAAGATGATGGAGGCGGAGCCCAGGTCGGAGGAGACCACGATGATCATGCCGAAGACGATGACAAAGTGCCCGGCCATCTGCACGATGGAGAGGACGTGGTTCATGTCCCGGTATTCCTTCAGATAGGTCATCTGCTTGGCGCAGATGATGATGTAGATGACCTTGATGACCTCCGAGGGCTGGATGCCGATGCCGGCGAAGCGGATCCAGCTCTTGTTGCCGGTGTTGTCCTCCACGCCGAAGATGACCAGCGCCACCAGCAGCAGCACGTTAATCACGCACAGCCATTTCCACTGGTCGGCCAGCAGGTCCGCGTCGATAACCGTGAGCACCACAAAGGCGATGATGCCCAGCAGCATGGAGAAAAGCTGCACGACCACGAGCTTCGTGGGACTCGCCATCACGGCGCCGGCCGCCACCATGCCCGTGGCTGCCCGATAGATCATCACCGTGCCGAAGAGCGCGCAGAAAATGCAGATGCCCAGCAGCGTCATATCCGCCCGCTGCACAAATTGTTTGACAAAAGGTTTGATTCGGTTGAGAATTGCCAATCACCGTCCTGTTATCTGTCACAATTAGGTTTCTTTTTCAGTCGCCTGTCATTTTAACACAGATTTTCTCTTTACGCAACGGGAGTAAACGTGTTATAATAATCCAGATACAAAATGTTTACAGAATCGAGAGCGAAGATGGCAACATTCTTTTCCAACAACGAAGCGGAGACCGAGGAACTGGGCGCGCGCCTCTCCGCGCGGCTGCCCGACGGGGCGGTCGTCGCCATGTACGGGGATCTGGGCGCCGGCAAGACCGCCTTTGTCCGCGGCATGGCCCGGGGCATGGGCCTGGACTGCCGGGTCTCCAGCCCGACCTTCACCATTGTCAACGAGTATCTGGGACAGCGGGAGCTGATCCATTTCGATATGTACCGCCTCTCCGGTGCGGACGAGCTGTTTGAGATCGGCTGGGAGGATTATCTCAACCGCGGCGCGGTCTGCGCGGTGGAGTGGAGCGAGAAGGTGCGCGACGCCTTCTTCGGCGACGAGATCACCGTCACCATCGAAAAGCTGGGCGATACCCGGCGGAAGATCACCATCGAGGGGGTGGAGCTGTGCTGATCCTTGCCTTTGAGTCCTCGGCCAAACCGGCCTCCGTGGCCCTGCTGCGGGACGGGAAGCTGCTGAGCGTCTATACCCAGTGCAGCCAGCTGACCCACAGCCGCACGCTCCTGCCCATGGCGGAGGACATGCTCAAGAACGCCGAGCTTAGCCTTCGGGACGTGGATCTTTTCGCCGTGGCCCACGGGCCCGGCTCCTTTACCGGGGTGCGCATCGGCGTCTCCACGGTCAAGGGTCTGGCCTGGGTGCTGGATAAGCCCTGCGTCGGCGTCTCGACCCTGGAGGCCATGGCCTGGAACGGCGCGGCGGCCGGGGGCTTCGTCTGCCCGGTGATGGACGCGCGGCGCAGCCAGGTCTATAACGCCCTCTTTGAGATCCGCGGCGGCCGCCCCTGCCGCCTGACAAAGGACCGGCCCATCGCCCTGGAGGAGCTGATCGGCGAGGTCCGGGCCCTGAACGCGCCGGCTTTTCTGGTGGGCGACGGGGCGGAGCTCACGGCCAAGGCCTTTGACGAGGCGGGCGTCCCCTATGTCCTCGCGCCGGAGAACCTCCGCTGGCAGAGCGCCTGGGGCGTGGCCATGTGCGCCAAAGATCAGCAGCCCGGCAACGCCGATTCCCTCCTGCCGGTCTATCTGCGCCTGAGCCAGGCCGAGCGGGAACGCCAGGCCCGCCTGGAGGCAAATCAATTGCGAAACGAGGTTCGCAATTGATTTGAAGAAACTTGCGCTCATCGCAGCGGGCTAAGGCCCGCTTTGGTCGGCGCAAGGGCTCACCTTGTTCGCCTCAGGGTGTTTTTGAGACGGCAGAGCCGCCTCAAAAACGGTATTGTATTTCCTTCGGGGCAGAAGTCCAGGGCTGCCGGCCGCTATCAATCTGTTGATCCTTAAATTCAAATAAAAAGGAGATTGTTCCATCATGAGCAAAGTATGCGTATTCGATCATCCCCTGATCCAGCACAAGCTGTCCATCCTCCGGGATGAGAAGACCAGCGTCAAGGTCTTCCGTGAACTCGTTTCCGAGATCGCCATGCTGATGTGCTATGAGGCCACCCGGGATCTCCCCACCGAGGAGATCGAGGTCAAGACGCCGGTGGCCGTGGCCAAGTGCCGCCGCATCATGGGCAAGAAGCTGGCCGTGGTGCCCATCCTCCGCGCCGGCCTCGGCATGGTCGACGGCATGGTCAGCATGATGCCCAACGTGAAGGTGGGCCACATCGGCCTCTTCCGTGATCCGGAGACCAAGAAGCCCGTGAAGTACTACTACAAGATGCCCGCCGACATCGCCGAGCGCGACGTCATCGTGGTCGATCCCATGCTGGCCACCGGCGGCTCCGCCTCCGCGGCCATCAGCTTCCTGAAGGAAGAGGGCGTCAAGCATATCAAGCTCATGTCCATCATCGGCGCTCCCGAGGGCGTGGAGCGTATGCAGGCCGATCACCCCGACGTGGACATCTATGTGGCCGCGCTGGACGATCACCTGAACGAGAACGCCTATATCGTTCCCGGCCTGGGCGACGCCGGCGACCGCATCTTCGGCACGAAGTAAGAAGCACTATAGTAATAAAAGAGGACTGCCTGTGCAGTCCTTTTTTATTGCTGTGTTTTACTTCGCGTAGATCAGGCCCACGATCCAGTTGGACAGGCGGCGGGGCAGAAGCTTGGCCAGCAGGGCCGCGCCCTTATAGGAAGTGCCCAGGGCCATCAGGGGTTTGGAGTGCTCCTTCAGCGCCATTTTCGCCACGTAGCGCCCCGCATATTCCGGGCTCATGCCGCCGCGCTCATCCTTCTCCATGACGGCGACGGAGCGCCGGATGCGCCCGGCGTAGACCTCATCCCCGGCCTCGGACTTTTTCCGCGCGTCGGTGAAGCCGGAGGCGATGTCCCCGGGCATGACGGCGCAGACCGTGATGCCGAAGGGCCGCACCTCGTTCTGCAGGGCGAGAACGTAGGCGTTGATGGCGGCCTTGCTGACCGAGTACCAGAGCTGGAAGGGGATGGGCAGGATGCCCGCGATGCTGCTCATGCAGACGATGCGGCCGCGGCCCTGCTTTCGCATGGCGGGGAGGACGGCCTTGGTGGCGTTGTCCATGCCGTAGAGGTTCAGCTCCAGCTGGGCGTGGGCGTCCTTGCTGTCGGTGAGCTCCGCCGCGCCGGAGATGCCGAAGCCCGCGTTGTTGACCAGAATGTCGATCTGCCCTTCCCGGCGCAGGATCTCCTCCATGGCCGCGCGCACCTGCGCCTCGTCGGTCATGTCGGCCGTCAGGTGGACGATGCCCTCGGCGGGCTTTTCATGGCGGCTCAGCTCATAGACGGTGCAGCCGGCCTCACGCAGCGCGGCGGCGGTGCAGCGGCCGATCCCTCCGCTGCCGCCGGTGACAACGGCGACTTTCTTCATGGCGAATCCTCCGAATAGTTTAAAAATTTGATACAATTCTACACCGGCGGACAGCTGCCGTCAAGTATTAAGAAAACTTAAAAAAAGCATAGCGCTTTCTTGCACATACCGGAAAGCTGTGTTATACTCGTCCTACTTGCAAGATTTGGAGTTGTGTTATGATGTCCTGGCTTACGGGTACGACCGTCGGCAAGTTCATATCGACCTTTTTTATCTCCATGGTCCCGGTGGTGGAGCTGCGGTTGGGCCTGCCCTACGGCATCGCCCAGGGCCTGCCCTACTGGCTGGCGCTGGCGGCGGCCCTGCTGGGCAACATGCTGCCCGTGCCCTTCATCATCGTCTACATCCAGCGGATCTTCGCCTGGCTGCGGGGCCGCTGGGGGGCGCTGGACGCGTTCATCTCCCGGCTGGAGGCGAAAGCCCATGTGAAAGGGGAGACCGTGCAGCGCGTGGGCCCCTGGGGCCTGCTGATTTTTGTGGCCATCCCCCTGCCCGGCACCGGCGCCTGGACGGGCGCGCTGATCGCGGCGCTGCTGAACATGCGCGTCAAGCAGGCCACGCCCGCCATCTTTGTGGGCGTGTGCATCGCGGCGGCGATCATGTCCGCCGGCAC
>CAMNKQ010000074.1 GCA_946542465.1 uncultured Clostridia bacterium
GAAATCCGTTTTTGAGGCAGCTTTGCCGCCTCAAAAACACCCCGAGGCGAGCCAAGCGAGCCCTCATGCCGATCAAAACGGGCCTTAGCCCGTTGCGATAAGCATGAGCCCTCAATTGCGAAACGAGTTTCGCAATTGACTGACGCAGGTATTCACCAATCGTTGGCTGAAGGGCATGAAAAGCTGGGCCGCGGGGCCGACCACAAAGGCGCAGATCAGGGTGCCAGGGCCCACCGTGCCGCCCAGGAGATAGCCGACGCCGGCAAAGAGAAGATCCACGATCACGCGGGTGGGGCCGAAGGGCTTGCGGAGTTTTTCGCTCAGCACCACGGCCACCAGATCGTTGGGGCCGGTACCCGCCTCGGAGCAGATGACGATGGTCATACCCAAGGCGAGAATCACACAGCCCAGCACCAGCAGCGGCAGGCGCAGGCTCAGCGGGCCGTCGCCCCGGATGAGCGGGGAGAGCCAGACAGAATAGACGTCGATGATCGGGCCGCCCAGCGCCATGCACAACAGCGTCCCCACGCCGATGTAGCGCCGATCCACGGCCAGCAGTACCAGCACGATCAGTACCGAGACCAGCAGGTGGATCCGCCCGTGGCTCAGCCAGGGGATCGCGGCCGTCCGGTGCAGACCCTGGATCAGCACATTAAAGGGGTCGGAGCCCAGCTCCGTCAGCAGAAAGAGCGTCACGCCCAGATGGGCGATGGCGAGGCCCAGAAGGAGCAGCAGAACCCGGATCCAAAACTCCCGGGAGAGGGGCTTCTTCATGTCTTGTCCTCCCCGTTGGGCGCCGCCTCTTCGGCGGCGGGAAGGCGGGCGGCCTCTACCTCTCTTCGCCAGCGGCGGATCAGATAGACCGCGAAGGCGAGGGCGGCCAGCAGGAAAAAGGCCGCGGCGGCATAGCCCACGGTTGGGGACATGCTCGTCTCCCCGGTGCGCACGCCCTTTACGATCTGCCAGGCCAGATAGACCAGGTAGCCCGCCACCAGGGCGCGCAGGGCGGCGCTGGTGCCCGCGCGGGCCCGGCGCTGCACATCGTATTCAACGCGGTTTTTCTCATCCATGGGCAGATCCTCCCGATACAGAGAAGGGCAGCGGCTACCTTATTGTACCGCCGCTGCCCTCAAATGGCAAGATGCTTTATCAGCCGGCCTTGCCGGTCTTGTGGTTGGAGACAACGTCGAAGATAACGGCGACCAGCAGCACCGCGCCCTTGACGATGTACTGCCAGTTGTTATCCAGACCGATGATGGACATGCCCTGGTTGATGACGCCCAGGAAGATAGCGCCGATGCAGATGCCCGCCACCGTGCCGGAACCGCCGTAGGCGGAGGCGCCGCCGATAAAGCAGGAGCCGATGGCGTCCATCTCGAAGGCGTTGCCGGTGTCGCCGTTGACGGAGGCGATACGGGCGGCCATCAGCAGACCGGAGAGACCGGCCAGGAAAGACATGGACAGATAGGCCAGGAAATAGACCTTGCGGGTGTCGATACCGGAGAGCTTGGTGGCTTTCTCGTTGCCGCCGACGGCGTAGAAGTAGCGGCCGAGAGCGGTCTTGCTGGTGATGAAGGAGTAGATGAACACCACGGCCAGCACCCAGATCAGCATAACGGGGATACCCTTATACTTGGCCAGCTTCCAGGAGTAGTACACGATCAGCGCCGCGATGACCACCATCTTGCCCAGCTCCGGGGCGAGGGGGCCGACGGCGTAGCCTTTGCGGCTCTTCTTGGCGCGGCGCACAAAGACGGAGATGAGCAGGGCGACGGCGATGATCACGCCGACAATGAGCGCTGAGGGCAACCAGCGGTTCTTGGCGTCGTCCAGGCCGGGGATCTGCACGTAGGAGGCAAAGATGTTCAAAAACTGCGTGTTCTTCACGGGGACGGTCTTGGACTTGAGGATGACACGTCCGAGACCGCGGAAGAGGAACATGCCCGACAGGGTGCAGATGAAAGGCGGGATGTGGATATAGCCGATCCAGAAGCCCTGCCAGCCGCCGATGACGGCGCCGACCATCAGGCAGATGAAGATGACCAGGATGGCGTTCATGCCGCTCTTATCCATGAGCTGGGCGGCCAGAGCGCCGACAAGGCAGACCGTGGAGCCGACGGACAGGTCGATGTTGCCGCCGGTCAGGATGCACAGCAGCATGCCGCAGGCCAGCACCAGGACGTAGGAGTTTTGCAGCATGAGGTTGGACATGTTCTGGGGATAGAGCAGACGACCCTGGGTCAGAAAACTGAACAGGATGAACACAGCCACCAGGGCTATGACCATCGTATACTTTTTGATAAAGGCTTTTACATTCACGTTCATCGCTCTTACGCTCCTTCTTCGTTCTTTTCCGACCGGAGGATCGCGGCCATGATCTTCTCCTGCGTGGCGTCCTCCACGTTCATCTCCGCGACGATCCGCCCCTCATTCATGACATAAATGCGGTCGCACATGCCGAGAATTTCCGGCATCTCCGAGGAGATCATGATGACGGACTTGCCCTGGGCAACCAGGTCGTTCATGATGCAGTAGATCTCGTACTTGGCACCTACGTCGATGCCGCGGGTCGGCTCGTCCAGGATCAGCACGTCCGCGTCGGCGTACATCCATTTGGCCAGCAGCACTTTCTGCTGGTTGCCGCCGGAGAGGTTGCCCGCCTCCTGCTGGACGCTGGGCGTCTTGGTCTTGAGCTTTTCCCGGTATTCCTCGGCCACCAGGTTTTCCTTCACCGTGTCGATCACACCGCCGGAGCAGACCTTGTCCAGTCTGGCCAGGGTGTTGTTCACGGCGATGGTCTGGGGCAGGATCAAGCCGTTGCCCTTCCGGTCCTCGGTGACATAGGCGAGGCCGGCCTCGATGGCCTGCCGCTCGTTGCGCAGGTGCACTTCCTTGCCGCCGATAAAGAGCTGACCGCTGATGCCGGTACCGTAGGCGTGGCCGAAGATGGACATGGCCAGCTCCGTGCGCCCGGCACCCTGCAGGCCCGAGAAGCCCACGATCTCGCCCTTGCGGACATAGAAGGAGACGTTGTCGTCCACGACCTTTTCGGTGTAAACCGGGTGGTGGACAGTCCAGTTTTTGACCTCCAGACCGATCTCACTGCCAATGCGGCGCTCCCGCTTGGGGAAACGGTCGGACAGCTCACGGCCGACCATGCCGCGGATGATGCGGTCCTCGTCGACGCTGCGGTCGTGGTTGTCTATGGTTTCAATCGTCGAGCCGTCGCGCAAAACCGTGATCCGATCCGCCACATAAGCGATCTCGTTGAGCTTGTGGGAGATGATGATCGAGGTCATGCCCTGCTTCTTGAACTCCAGAAGGAGGTTGAGAAGCATCTTGGAGTCCTCCTCGTTCAGGGAGGAGGTGGGCTCGTCGAGAATGAGCAATTTTACGTTTTTGGAGAGCGCCTTGGCGATCTCGACAAGCTGCTGCTTGCCGGTGCCGATATCCTTGATGAGGGTATGCTCGCTCTCTTTCAGGCCGACCTGGTCCATGTGCGTGCGCGCCTCATGGTAGGTGCGGTCCCAGTCGATGCCGAAACGGCCCTTCCGCTCGTTGCCCAGGAACATGTTCTCCCCGATGGAGAGCTCCGGAATCAGGGCCAGCTCCTGGTGGATGATAACGATACCCAGCTTTTCGCTGTCTTTCAGCGTGCTGAAGTGGCAGACCTCGCCGTTATAGATGATGTCGCCGGTATAGCTGCCGAAGGGATAGGTGCCGGACAGCACGTTCATAAGTGTGGATTTTCCGGCGCCGTTCTCGCCCACAAGGGCGTGGATCTCACCGCGCTCGACCTGGAGGTTGACGTTGTCAAGCGCTTTGACGCCGGGAAACTCCTTTGTGATGTTCTTCATCACAAGAATGTGATCAGCCAAAATGAAAACCCTCCTCTGTGTTTCTCCGCTGCGTGGAATGAGAGGAAACTGTAATCCGGTGAAAACGCGTTTTGCAATCGGTACACGTCCGAACCTGAAAAGGAGGGGCGGGGGTGAACCCCGCCCCTTGGTGCGTTACACGTTTTCAGGGGAATCAGCCGAGCGTGGAGACCAGATACTGGTTGTTGGCATCCCACTCGTAGTTGCCGGTCTCGACCAGCAGATCCAGGTTGCTGGCATCGATGGAGTAGGGAACCAGCAGGTAGGAGGGAACAACGCCCAGACCGTTGTCATAGGTCTCGGTGTCGAAGGCGGCCTCAGCGTCGAACTTCTCGCAGAGCTCTTCGCCCGGGGTCTCACCGTCGAGGATGGCGGAGACCAGAACCAGGGTGACGCCGGCTTCGTCGGAGACGTTCTTATAGACGGTCATGGTCTGGATGCCGTCAACGATGTTCTGCAGGTTGCCGATATCGCCGTCCTGACCGGTGACGATGGGCTGGTTGCTGCCGGCATAGTCGGAGACGATGGCCTGGGCAACACCGGCGGCGGTGGAGTCGTTGGAGCAGAGGGCGATGTCAAGGACGGTGCCGTCGCCATAGTAGGAGGCGAGGGTGTTCTGGAAGTTCTCCAGAGCGGTGTCGGTGCTCCACTGAGGCGTGGCGACCTGCTCAAAGGTGGTCTTGCCGGAGGGGATCTGCAGAGTGCCGGCGTCGATGAAGGGCTTCAGGGTATCGAAGGCGCCGTTGAAGAAGTAACCGGCATTGGTGTCGGCGGGGTCGCCGGCGGTGAACTCGATGTTGTAGGTCTTGTCGCCCGCGTTCTCGAGGTCGAGAGCGTCGATGACATACTGGGCCTGCAGCACGCCGACCGTGTAGTTATCGAAGGAGACATAGTAGGCGATGTCCGCGTTGTTGATCAGACGGTCGTAGGCGATGGTGACGATGCCGGCGTCGGCGGCGTCGGCCAGAACGGAGCTCAGCGTGTCGGAGTCGATGGCGGCGATGACCAGGACCTCAACACCGTCAGCAATCATGTTGGCGATGTCGTTGTTCTGCTGAACAGCGTCGTTATCGGAGTAGGTCAGCTCGACCTCGAAGCCGGCCGCCTCGAACTGCTCCTTCAGGTAGGAGCCGTCACGGTTCCAGCGCTCCAGGGACTTGGTGGGCATCGAGATGCCGACCTTGTGGGCGTCATCCGCAAAGGCCACGCTGGTGCTGGCCAGCGCAAAGACCATGGCCAGTGCCAGGATCAGTGCAAGAACTTTTTTCATTGGGTTTGTCCTCCTTTTAGATTTGTTTCGTTTCTTGAAGTTGTTTCAACTTCGTTAAGCATATTTTACCGATATTCTCTTTGGAAATCAAGTTGATTTTGCAGTTTTACCTCTTGTTTGGCGAATACGCCGCATTTTCAAGACGAAAATTGTGCAGAATGACGAGGGCGGTGATTCCTGGGCTTTCAATTCATAAAGCAATTCTATAAAAGAGGCCGAAAAAAGCTTGACGGAACGCCGACGCGTGCTAAAATAAAAGCAGACAAGGGGCCTACAAACAGACTTGTGGAAAAAGAGGGTGAAGGTTTTGCCTTATTCGTTCAGTGATACGCTGCGCCCCAGCTCAACGCGCAGCCGCATTTATCGTGCACTTTACGACGCGCAGGATTTTTGCTCCCGGCAGATTCTGGCGCGGGACTGCGAGCTCAGCCTTCCCACGGTGCACCAGTATCTGACGGAGTTGTTTCAGGCCGGGCTTGTCCGCTATTCCGGGGAGGAGCGGGCCACCGGCGGCCGAAAGGCCCAGGGCCTGGATATCGTGCCCGACGCGCGGATCGCCCTGGGCGTCTCTGTCACGGGGCACCACCTGCGGCTCTCGGCGGTGGACCTGCGTCTGGAAGAGCTGGCCTACCGGCGGGAGAGCTTTGAACTGGATGCCCATCTGGGCCGGACGGACGGGGCCATGGCCGGCATCCTGGAGGAGTTTCTGGACGATTTTCATCTGGATCGGAAACGGCTGCTGGGTGTGGGGATCAGCATTCCGGGCTTGATCAGCCCGGACGGGAGCCGCATCAGCTTCGCCCCGACCCTGGGGATCCGGAATGCGCCGCTCTATCCCCTGATTCGGGGCATCGACTACCCGGTGCATGTGGAGAACGACGGCACCGCCAGCGGCCATGCGGAGAGCGTTGTCCGGCGGCAAAAGGAGAGCCTGGCCTATCTGTCCCTGGAGGAGGGGATCGGCGGCGCGGTGCTGATCGACGGCCTGCCCTATCCGGGCAGCGGCGCCAAAAGCGGCGAGTTCGGCCATATCTGTGTGGAACCGGGCGGTCTGCGCTGCAGCTGCGGGCGCTGCGGCTGTCTGGAGGCCTACTGCTCCGCGGCGCGGATCGAATCCTGTTTCGGGGTCAGCCTGGAGGAGTTCTTCCGCGGTGTGGAGGAGCACCGGCCGGACTATGAGGCGCTGCTCTTTGATATGCTGCGGCACCTGGCCATTGGCATCAACAGCATCCACATGGTCCTGGACTGCGATGTGGTCCTGGGCGGCTTCCTCTCGGAGTATCTGCAGCCCTGGCTGCCCGCTTTGCGGCAGTATGTGCTGGCGGGCAACCCCTTTGCCGAGAACGCGGATTTCGTCCAGCTCAGCACCCTGCGCCGGCACATCACCTCCCTGGGCGCCGCGCTCTTCTTTGTGCGCGAGTTCGTCACAGGGGTATAGGCACAGAATGGAACAGCAGCCCTGACGGTGCAAAACCGTCAGGGCTGCTTTTCGGCAAGAGGGTTTATCCTTTCCGCTCTGCGATGGCCACGGTGCGCTCGTCCCGCTCGCCGTGGAAGAACTTCCGGAGAACCGCGGGGAAGACGGGGTTTTCCGGCTCGGCCAGGGAAAAGAGGGTCATGGAGCTGCGCAGCTTCAGATCGTCCGGATAGCCCATGACCGCCGAGGGATCGGAGCTCTCGAGACCCAGCAGAGCGCCGGAGATCTCCAGTAAGCGCTCCCGCAGGACGGGATCGGCCAGATAGGCCTTCGCCTCGCCCAGGTCCTCGATGGCATAGAACTGGGCCGTGGAGGAGTAGCCAAGGCCCTGAATCTGCGGGAAGATGTACCAGATCCAATGGCTGCGCTTGCAGCCGGCGCGGATTTCGCTGAGAGCCCGGTCATAGTCCCGGGCCTGGGCCCGGTGGAAGCGGGAGAGATCATAAGACATAAGAGTACCTCCGACAACGTGTTTTTCTATAGAATAATAGGGAATGGGCAAAATGTCAAAGCCAAGGGAGAAATTTGACCGGTCAGAAGGCATTTGAGGCACATTTTTTCGGTAAAAACGGCTTTTTTTTGTCAATAATTAACATATACAATTTGGGATCCAGGTGCTATAATCCAGGCGATTCCAAAGATAAGGAGGAATGTTTGAAATGGCTGTTAAGAAAGCTGCCGAAGAGAAAGCCGCGGAGAAGAAGCCCGTGGAGAAGAAAGTCGAGACCGTGAAGGCCGAGAAGGTCGAGAAGGTCGAGAAGGTCGAGAAGGCCCCCGCCAAGAAGCCCGCTGCCAAGAAGCCCGCTGCCAAGAAGACTGCTGAAGTCATCATTCAGTCTCCTCTCGGCGGAGAGATCACCGGTGCTGAGATCCTCAAGCGCGTCGGCGATGTGGATAAGGTCTATGTGAGAGTCGACGAGAACAAGGCTTACTGGGTTCGCGGCGACGAGACCGGCAGTGTCGATCTCTGGTAAAAATACGCTTTTTCACCCGACAGAAATGTCGGGCCTTTTTTATGATAAATGCCCTGCGGGATTTCTTCCGCAGGGCATTTATCATAGAGAGGTCTCAGCTGATTTTCAGCTCCTCCCAGAGCTGGTTGAGATAGTCCAGGGTGGCCTGGTCCAGGTTGCGGTAGGCGTACTCGTTATAGAGCGCGGAGAAGTCCTCAATCTCGGGATAGA
>CAMNKQ010000075.1 GCA_946542465.1 uncultured Clostridia bacterium
CTCTGGTGCTTATTTGCATAAGCTTTTTCTTACATTGTTCAATTTTCAAGGTACACCAGCTTCCTTGCCGGAAGCTTTCTTATATTACCACCGAAGAAAGCCCTTGTCAAGAACTTTTTTCATTTCTTTCGAAGTTTTTTCTCCGTTGAGGTCGGAACTCAGGTCCCTCTCTCGTGGTGCTTGGCTAATATACCACCCCAAACCCGCTTTGTCAACACTTTTTTCGCGAATTTTCACAAGTTTTTTTCCGTTTCCAAATCTTGTGTCATTCTTTTGTTTCCGGGCACAACATACAGGCGGAAGCACGCTCCCGCCCGTTCATTCTCGCCTATGCTTGCCTCAGTTGTTTTTTTCGCCGTACTTGCCGATATAGGGCAGCGGCAGCTTCAAACCGTTGAGCGCATTGCTCATACCTTTATAAATACAGTAAAGACGGAACAGGGACAGCAGCCAGCCGATCGGAAAGGCGGCGCTGATCGCATCGCAGATGATGCCGAAGACAAAGAGGGTCAGGCCCTGACGTCCATGGTAGCGGGCGAACTCATCGTCCGGGCAGAAGAGGCGGGGCAGCAGAAAGAGAATGCTCAGATAGCTCAGCGCGGCGACAAGCCTATTGTTGCTGCTGGCAACGCTGCTGATCCCGTCCTTGACGCGGTTGGCGTAATACTTTGCCTGCTCTTTGGTCGCCTCCCGGGCCTGCTGACGCTGCTCGGCCTGGCGGCGCAGTTCTTCCTCCCGCTGCTGCTGGGCGGCCTGGCGGCGTTCGTACTCCTGCTCGGCCCATTTGCGGCTGGTCTCCTGCTGTTTCCGTCTCTCCTGTTCGTACTGCTCCCGCAGATCCCCGTGCTGTTCCCGCTCGTAGGCCCGGGCCTTTGCCTGCTCGCTGCTCTCATCATAGCCGCAGGCCAGACAGGCGCTCAGCCCATCCGGGATATATGCGCCGCAGCGCTTGCAGTAAGCCATCGATACTCCCCCTGTGTTCGTGTAAGTGTGGCTTCATTATAGCCCGCTGCGACAGCTTTTTCAACTGCAAAAACGGTGCTTGCCGATCTGTACAATCAGCGGCCGCGACCAGATCCAGGCGCTGGTAGCGGTGACGGGATTAAAATAGTAGATAGCGCCGCCGCTGGGGTCGCTGCCGTCCAGGGCCTCCTGCGCCGCGCGATAGGCGCTCTCCGCAATGGGCTGGTCAAACTGGCCGTCGTCCAGGCAGGAGAACGCCCCGGGCTGATAGATCACGCCGGAGATGCTGTTGGGAAAGGAGGGATGCTCCACCCGGTTGAGCACCACGGCCCCCACCGCCACCTGGCCCACATAGGGTTCGCCCCGGGCCTCGGCGGAGATGAGCCGGGCCAGCAGATACAGATCCCCGCTCTGGTTCTGACCGGCGGAGACCATGCCGCTGGGATTCAGGCCCAGAGCCGCCAGAGTCTGATTTCCCACTTGTCCGTCCACACTCAGGCCGTTTTTGCGCTGGAAATAGCGGACGGCCTCCTCGGTTTTGCTGCCGTAGACTCCGTCCACGGAGCCGAAATAGTAGCCCCAGTTTTTCAACCTCGTCTGCACCTGGGTCACCACCTCGCCGCTGGAGCCCTTCTTATATAAATCCGCCGCGGCTGTCTGGGCCAGGGCGATGATGAAAATGTTGACGGTAAACACAATGGCCACCGCCAGGATCAGCCGTTTTCTCTCGCTGCTCATAATAAATCCCCCTCACAAGCTTTTGGATAGTTTGTGAGGGGGAAGAAGAATTATGCGTCAATGGGCCTTGCTGCGGATCTCCTGCTCGACCTTCGCGGTGAAATCGGCCAGAGACATGGCGCCCAGATCCTCGCCGCTGCGGGTGCGGACGGCGACGGTGTTCGCCTCGGCCTCTTTCGCGCCGATGATCAGCATGTAGGGCACCCGATCCTCCTGCTGGGCCAGACGGATCTTGTAGCCGATCTTCTCGTTCGACTCATCCAGTACCACACGGATGCCGGCGTCCTCCAGGGAGGCGCTCACCTCGCGGGCATAATCGAGGGTCTTCTCGCTGACGGGAAGGACCTTGACCTGCACGGGGGCCAGCCAGGTCGGGAAGCGGCCTTTGGTCTCCTCGATCAGATAGGCCATGAAGCGGTCCAGGGAACCGAGGATGGCGCGGTGGATGACCACGGGGCACTTCTCGGTGCCGTCCTTGTCGATGTAGCGCAGCTCAAACTTGGCGGGCAGGCAGAAGTCCAGCTGGCAGGTGGAGAGGGTGTACTCGGCGCCGACAGCGGGCTTGACGTTCACGTCCAGCTTCGGGCCGTAGAAGGCAGCCTCGCCGATCTCCTCGGTGAAGTGAATGCCCAGCTCGGTCAGCACCTCGCGCAGGGCGGACTCGGCGGTGTTCCACATCTCGTCGTCGTCGTGATACTTTTTCTTATCGGCTGGATCCCGCAGGGACAGGACGCAGCGGTAATCGGTGATGCCGAAGTCCTTGTACACATCGAAGATCAGGTCGCAGACCGAGGCGACCTCATCCTTGATCTGCTCGGGCGTCACGAAGAGGTGGGCGTCGTTCTGGCAGAAGTGACGGCCGCGCTCGATGCCCTTCAGGGTGCCGGAGGACTCATAGCGGAAGTCATGGGCGATCTCGCCGATGCGGATGGGCAGTTGGCGATAGGAGCGGGGACGGTTGGCAAAAATACGCATGTGGTGCGGGCAGTTCATGGGGCGCAGCACATAGGCCTCGCCGTCCATCTCCATGGCCGGGAACATGTTGTCCTTGTAGTGCTCCCAGTGGCCGGAGGTCTTGTAGAGATCCACGGTGCCAATGCAGGGGGTCATGACATGCTGATAGCCCAGGCGGCGTTCCTTTTCCTTAATATAATTCTCCAGCTCCTGCCAGACCACATAGCCGTTGGGCAGGAACATGGGCAGGCCGCGGCCGATCAGATCGTCCGTCATGAACAGCTGCATCTCCTTGCCGATCTTGCGGTGGTCGCGCTCGCGGGCCTCGGCCTGCTGCTTCTCCCACTCGGCCAGCTCCTCGGCGCTGCGGAAGGCCACGCCGTTGATGCGGGTGAGCATCTTGTTCTCGCTGTTGTTCTTCCAGTAGGCGCCGGACTGCTGGGTGACCTTAAAGGCCTTGAGGGCCTTGGTATAGGTCAGGTGGGGTCCCAGGCACATATCCACATACTCGCCCTGCTGATAGAAGCTGAATTCGGTCTCCTCGGCCAGATCCTCCATGTGCTCGAGCTTATACTTCTCGCCCCGCTCCTCCATGAGCTTTTTGGAGTCCTCGCGGTTGAGAACAAAGGACTTGATGGGAAGATTCGCCTTGACGATCTTCTTCATTTCCTTCTCGATGTTCTCCAGATCCTCCGCCGTAAGCTTGGTGTCGCCCAGATCCACGTCGTAGTAAAAGCCGTTCTGGGTGGCGGGGCCGTAGGCGAAGTCGGCCTGCGGGAACAGGCGCTTGATGGCCTGGGCCATGATATGGGCCGCGGTGTGGCGAATGACGTGCAGTTCCTCTTCCTGCGGACACTCGTCCACATGGCCGTCCTTGTAGATGATTTTCATTGTGTTTCCTCCCAAAATAAAACACCCTTAGCATTTCTGCCAAGGGTGCAAAAAATACACGGTTCCACCTTGCTGTTTCACTCATAGAATCCCTAACGCGGATCGCACGGGACGGCATTGCCTCCGTCCGGCTCGGGAGCGGTCGCCGCAGCTTGTCCCCCGGGCGGCTTCCAGCCGTGTCCGCCCTCTCTGTCAGGGTTTCAAGCCCGCGTTCTCCGTCATGGCCTGTCAACGGGGAAAATCTTAGCACGATCCCGGACGGATGTCAAGACAGGGCCGGGGTTTTTCCACCCGGTTTCGCGGGTCTTTCCGGCATTTCTTGACAAGCACGGGCCGGAATGATACGATAACATGAATGCTGTTATTCTAATTGTAGGAGAACATACCATGGATACGCAAACTCCCGCGCCGGCGGAAAAACGGCCCCGCAAGCTGCTGCCGCGCTTCTTTTCTTTTCTCGGCGTCACGCTGCTGTGCGTGCTGATCGTGCTGCTGGGTGTGATCTGGGTCCTGGAAAAGGGTCCCTCCCCCACGGTGACGGAGACCTTCTGTCGCTCCGTGCGCGAGACCAGCGCCCTCAAATGGATGCCGCGCCTCTTCCTGAGCGAGGAGGAGATCGACCAGTACAAGAGCGTCAGCACCGAGGAGGAGGAGACCGCCGCGGTCAACACCTCCCTGATCCACATGGCACAGATCCAGCCGGTGGAGGAGGACAGCCCGGGCTTTGAGCTGCTGGACATCAACGAGGGCACCTGCAAGGGCAAGCTCATGATCGTTTACGATCCGAAGCGGGTCATTCTCGGCACCTCGGACAACTACGGCAAGGAGCCGGGTCTCACGCTGACCGACATGGCGGCCAAGTACGACGCCATCGCGGGCATCAACGCCGGCGGCTTCAACGACGAGGGCGGCCGCGGCGACGGCAGCCGCCCCCAGGGTCTCGTCATCAAAGAGGGCGAGCTGATCTGGGGTGAGGCAAAGGGTTCCTACAACATGGTCGGCATCGACAAGGACGGCATCCTCCATGTGGGCACCATGAGCGGAACGGAGGCCCTGGAGCTGGGCATCCAGTGGGGCGTGAGCTTTGTGACCTATGACGGGTTGTCCTCCACGCTGATCGTCAACGGCGAGGTGCAGACCAGGAACCTGGGCGGCGGCGTCAATCCCCGCACGGCCATCGGCCAGCGGAAGGACGGGGCGATCCTGCTACTTGTGCTGGACGGGCGCAGCATCAGCACCCTGGGCGCCACGATGCAGGACATCTGCGACATCATGCTGGAGTACGGCGCGGTGAACGCCGGAAACCTGGACGGCGGTTCCTCCTCGGCCATGGTGTACGAGGGGGAGGTCATCAACAACTGCGCCTCCGTGGTCGGGCCGCGGCGCCTGCCCACGGCCTTCCTGGTGATGAGGGAGGGCGCCTGAGCATGGGGCTGAAACACGTTTTGGCCGGGCTTCTCGCCTGTCTTCTGCTCCTTGGGCCGGCCGGCCAAAGCAGCGCGCGGGCAGAGGATGTGAGCGACGGAAGCGGCACGGTCAGCATCAGCGCGCCGGCCGATCTGCGCGTCACGGTCAACGGCGAGGCGCTGGAGCCCCGGGACGCGGTCTCCGCCTCGGCGGGGATCCTGGCCGGATTTGAAAGCTACACCGGCGAGGCCGGCTATGAGACGCTGCTCTACCGGGTGGAGGATCTCCCGGCTGACGCGGACGTCACGGTACAGGAGGCGGACGGCCGGGCGCTGGAGGCGATTACAAGGGACGGCAAGCTTCTGCATTACTTTCACGACGACCCGGCCGCGGCGGATGAACTCCGTCCCGTGGCGGAACAATTCTTTGAGGCCTACCTGGCCTACGCCTGCAACCATTTTGATCTGACGCGGCTCTACAAGGTTCTGAATCTGACGCTCGGCTCGTCGGAGCTCTATCGCTATCTCAGCGACTCCCAGCCCGCCATGATCTGGGCGGCAAACGCGAGCCTGGACATTGAGCGGCTCCACTACGGCAACTTCTCTTATGTGGGCGAGCGCTGCTTTGTCTGCACGGTGGAGTATGCCGTGAATACAACGGCCTCCACCTGGCAGGGCGAGCAGATCACCCGCCAGGAAAACGCGATGGAACTGCTCTTCGTCTGGGAGGAGAGCGCCAAGGCCTGGCGCGCCGCCGCCATCTCGCTGCTCGCTCCCCTGCCCCATACGGAGGCGGAGGACTGCCCGGACTTTGAACTGCTGGAGATCAACGAGGGCAGCTGCCAGGGCAAGCTCATGATCGTGCATGACCCGAAACGGGTCATTCTCGCTACCTCGGACGACTACGGCAAAAAGCCGGGTCTCACGCTGACCGACATGGCGGCCAAGTACGACGCCATCGCGGGTATCAACGCCGGCGGCTTCAACGACGAGGACGGCCGCGGCGACGGCAGCCGTCCCCAAGGTCTGGTGATCCGGGATGGGGAGATCCTCTGGGGTGAGGCACAGGCTTCCTACAACATCGTCGGCATCGACCGTGACGGGGTTCTCCGCGTCGGGCCGATGAGCGGCACGGAGGCCCTGGAACAGGGCATCCGCTGGGGCGTGAGCTTTGTGACCTACGACGGTCTCTCCTCCACGCTGATCGTGGACGGCGAGGTACAGGCCAAGAACCTGGGCGGCGGCATCAACCCCCGCACGGCCATCGGTCAGCGGGCCGACGGCGCGATCCTGCTGCTGGTCCTGGACGGACGCAGCATCGGCACCCTGGGCGCCACGATACAGGACATCTGCGATATCATGCTGAAATACGGCGCGGTGACCGCCGGCAATCTGGACGGCGGTTCCTCCTCGGCCATGGTCTATGAGGGCGAGCTGATCAACAACTGCGGCTCCGTCGTCGGGCCTCGCCGTATGCCCACAGCTTTTCTTGTGATAAAGGAGAATCAATGAGTATGGATCAGAACACGCTGGAGGCCGCGGCGGTCGAGACCGCGGCGCGGAAGCCCGCGAATCGCTGGCGGCGTTTTCTGCTGATCTGGGCCGTGCTGCTTCTGTTGATCGGTCTGATCGGCTGCATACTGCTCTACCGCTACGTCGGGATCTATGAGATCACCCGCCCGGAAGTGCGCATGGACGCGCTGATGGAGAGCATGGACGCGGAGCAATGGCTCGACGCCGCGGCGGAGAACCTGGACTTTGCCGTCAGCGAGTTTGAGGACGCGCAGGCCCTGTATCAGGACTATCGGGATTCGCTCACGCTGGATCAGCCCTTGAGCTACCGCAGCTCGAAAAAGGACAGCGACAGCGACACCGCCGTCTTTGTGGTGCGCTCCGGCGCTGCCAATCTCTGCCGGGTGGAGCTGATCCCCGGTGAAAGCTCCTACGGCTTCGGCCGGCACGACTGGCAGCTCGGCCGTGTCTCCACCGGGGACATCACCGACTCCCTGCAGTCCGCCGCCGTGAGCGTCACGGCCCTGGCCGGGCAGGAGATCCTGCTCAACGGCCTTCCCCTCGGTGAGGGCTATCTGGCGGAGAAGCAGCTCCCGATCGAAAATCTCTCCCCGCTGGAGCAGCGCATGGAGACGCCGCCCGCCTATGTCCGCTATCAGGTGAGTCCCCTGTACGGGGCGATCCGGGTCACCGACGCAGAGGGGCAGGAGCTCTTCCCCACCGCGGATTCCGCCAACGGGCGTCTTGTCTACAACGCGGCGCCGGGCGGCGTGTATGAGGTCAGCATCCGCGCGCCGGAGGATGTGATCGTCACGGTCAACGGGGTGACGCTGAGCGCGGACGACGCCGTTTCCGGCGGCGAGGGCGCGCTGAGCGGTCTCGAGTTCTACACCGAGGGCGCCGCCTATCAGACGCTCCAGTACCGCTTTGACGGCCTCTATGCCGCCCCGGAGGTCATCGTACGGGATGCGGAGGGACAGATCCTCGAACCCTTGAGCGCGGACGGCACGCAGCTGGTCTATCTCCACAAGGACCCCGCCGCGGCCGAGGAGCTGCAGCCCATCGCGGAGGCCTTCTTCACCGCCTATCTGACCTACACCTCCTCCCCCTTCGATCTGGGGCGGCTCTACAAGGTTCTGGGGCTGACGCTCAGCCCCTCGGAGCTGTACCAGTATCTGGCCGATTCCCAGGCGGCCATGCTCTGGGCCGCCCACACCACGATGGAGTTCGAGCAGATGGAGTACGACAATTTCTCCTATGTGGGGGATCGCTGCTTTGTCTGCACGGTGGAATACGCCGTGGA
>CAMNKQ010000076.1 GCA_946542465.1 uncultured Clostridia bacterium
TCAAGGGCGTGCAGATGAAGATCGAATGGGGCAGCCAGATCCGCTCCTATGTCTTTATGCCCTATCAGCTGGTGAAGGATCACCGCACCGAGTATGAAAACGGCAACATCCAGAACGTGATGGACGGCGATCTGGACGGCTTTATCAACGCCTTCCTCTCCATGCGCGCGGCCACCTGATTTTGATAAGGCGACACCGCATAATTCGGCGAGAGCGAATTTCGAGAAAATCTGAGTTCTGATAAAGGCACTTTTTCGCAGGAATACTTTGTGTATTGCAAGAAAAGGTGACGAGATCAGAGCGCAGATTTTCCGAGAGGCGCCGAAGGCGGATTGTGCGGCGTCGCCATAAAGAAAAAGCGCTGTTTTGAGCCGGAAGAGGTCTCTCTTCCTCCTCGCTCGAAACAGCGCTTTTCTTATGCGAAAACCAAATAGAAATCAGACAATCTTTACGGCCAGAAATCTGCCATACTGCGTTGGGCCCCTTGACCATATATGTCCATTATGCCCTGCGGAGCCCGCCTTGTCTGGCGCAATTCTACCTCGCAAACCTTTGTCTTCTTCTTATTAGGTTTTCGTCTTAACTCTCCATCTGTTTGCCCAGAAACAGGGCGGATGTCTGGGCCAGCTTGAACTCCACCTCCCCGGCGGGACTGCTGCCCCGGGGCACGAGAAACAGGACCGCGCCCATCACGTCCCCCTCGGTCAGGATCGGCGCGGCCACGGAGAGCGTGTACTTTTCATCCGCCGCGGAGACCGGGATGCTGCTGACGCCGCTGGTATGGCGGTAAGGGGCGCGCCCGTCCATGATCTCCGTGAGCTGGGGGCTCACCGGCCGGTCCTGCAGCTCCCTCCGGGCGCTGCCCGATACCGCGATCACCGCGTCCCGGTCACAGACTGCGGCGATGGCGTCCGTCGCCTTGCGCAGGCTGTCACAGAGCTGGGCCGCAAAATCCGTCAGCTCCCCGATGGGGGAGTATTTTTTGAAAATCAGCTCGCCGTCCTTATCCGTAAAAATCTCCAGCGGGTCACCCTCGCGGATGCGCATGGTGCGGCGGATCTCCTTGGGGATCACGACGCGCCCCAGGTCGTCGATCCTGCGCACGATTCCGGTTGCTTTCATATAGCAAAATCCTCCTGTATTTCTATCGGTTCTCTCCGATAGTATTTGCAGGAGGTTTTTTGTTATGCGAAGAAGATCGCTCCGCCCCGGTTGGCATCTATGACATTATTATAATAATTAAATATGATATATTCCGCTCAGCGTTTGTTGCTCCGCCGCCAGATTTTCTGCTCCTCGGCGGCGCGGATCAGCTCCTCCCGGAAATCCGGATGGGCAATTTCGATCAGCGCCTCGGCCCGCTGCCAGGTGGTTTTGCCGGGCAACTGCGCGATGCCGTATTCGGTCACGATGCTGGGCGCCTGGGTGCGGGGCGTGGTGATGATGTCGCCCTCGGTGAATTTGGGCAGGATGCGGGAATGAACCGTGCCCGTTTTGTCGGTGAAGGTCGCATGCATGGTGAGAAAAGCGCGGCCATGCTCTGCCTCCAGGGCGCCGGTGATGAAGTCTACCTGTCCGCCGGTGCCGGAAATCTGCCGCGTGCCGGAGGATTCGGAACTCACCTGGCCGTAGAGATCCACGGCAATGCAGCCGTTGATGGACACGAAATCATCCAGCTGCCGGATGGTCTCGGGGCTGTTCACATAGCGCATGGGCGCGGTGAGGACTTCCTCGTTGTGATCCAGAAAGTCATAGAGCTCCCGGGAGCCGTTACAGATCGAGAAAATCCCTTTGCCGGTATCAAGTTTTTTGTAACGGTTGGTGATTTTTCCCGCCCTATAGAGGTCGAGATAACCGTCGCTCATGAGCTCGGTGTGCATCCCCAGATCTTTCACGTCCGACTCGGCGATCAGCGTTCCGATCGCGTTGGGGATGCCGCCGATGCCCAGCTGCAGCGTGGCGCCGCTGGTGATAAAGGGCAGGATATGCGCCGCGATCTTCCGATCCAACTCTGAGGCCAGCGGACTCGACACCGTGGGGACAGGCCGGTCGCATTCCACGATAACGTCCACATCCTGAATGTGGATCCGGCCGCTCTCGATGCCCCGGGTCACCGGCATGGAGGGGTTGACCTCGACGATAATCGTTTTCGCCGCCTCCAGCAGTTCCTGCATGGCGCAGTTGGTGAGGCCAAAAGAGAAGTAGCCCTGCGCATCCATGGGCGCCACCGTGACCATGGCCACGTCCACCGGCGCGTAGCCCTTGCGATAGTAGCTGCCGCAGTGGCGAAAGAGCATCGGCGTGTGATAGGCCAGCCCCCGGTCGATGTACTTCCGGTCGAGGCCGGAGCAGTGCCAGAGATTATAGGTAAAGGAATGGCCCGGGTCGTTCTCCACCGTGGCCACCGGCAGCATGGAGATGGCATTGCGGATCTTCACGTCCCGCAGCTCGCCCGAGCGGGCGGCCAGGGCCCGGTCCAGCGCCTGGGGAAAGGAACAGGTCTGGCTGTAGTCCACCCAGTCCCCGTCCTTGACCAGCTTGACCGCCTCCTCCGGCGTGCGAAATTTTTCTCGATAAAGCGCCCGGTAATCCATGGTGATTCTCCTTTTTCTTTTTTCTTAAAAATGGACGCCCTCCAGGGCGAGCAGCGCTTCCTTCCTCTCCAGACCACCCGCATAGCCGGTCAGGGCACCCGTCGCGCCGAGAACCCGGTGGCAGGGGATGATCAGGGAGATCGGATTGCGGCCCACCGCGGAGCCGACGGCCCGGGCCGAGCTGCCGAGGCGGACGGCAATCTCCCCGTAACGGCACGTTTCTCCATAAGGGATTGTCCGCAGCTCCTGCCAGACCGCCCGCTGAAAGTCCGTTCCCCGGGGCGACAGAGGCAGCGCCGCGGCGTCGGGCCGCTCCCCGGCAAAATAGGCGTCCAGCCAGAGCCGGGCGGCGCGGAGGACCGGCGTCTCCCGCTCCTGTCCCTCCCCGGCCAGATGCTGCCGGGCGTATTTCTGCCCCTCGAACACCAGGGCAGTCAGGGCCTCGCCCTCCGCCGCGACAATCAGCATCCCCAGCGGGGAGCGATAGCGAATATAGTCGTACATGCCGCCTCTCCTCCGTCCGGTTTTTTCATGCTTTCATTATACTACATGTTCTGCGCTTTTTCCGCCATTTTTTACAGATTCTCTGCAAAACAGCAGCGGGATGCAGGCCGAAACGAGCGCCCTCACTCCGTAAAATCGTAACTTATGGTGAGAGGGATGCTTGCGGTTGGGCTCCTTCTCGGAGAGCCGCGTTGCGGTGATCGTGATCACATACGACAGGGTATCCGTAATGTTGTTTATGGCGTCTGTGAGAATGGATATGGAATTGACGCGCGCCCGACCACCAGCTTGAACGCCGCAAGGCAGAGGTTTGCCGCGACACCGACCAGGCTTATACACATGTTTGAAAAGAAAAATCAGCCCATAACGCTTCTGAGATTAGAAACCACTACAAATTGCGACGGAGATGGAGAGATTCGCTTGCATTTCTATTCCGCTTGCGGGGGACGCGGAATAGAAATAGAGGTGTTCACCAGTTTTTGAACTGGTGAACGCACAGGCCGCCGGCCTGTGCAGACATGATTCGAATCTCTCCACTTTCAAAAATAACACAGCCACCCCGTTAGGGGTGGCTGTGTTATTTTTGGCGGAGATGGAGAGATTCGAACTCTCGAGGAGCTTTTGACCCCTACACGATTTCCAATCGTGCGCGCTCGACCAACTACGCGACATCTCCGTATTGCTCAAGAATAAAGCGTGTTCACTTGTCAGCCTGCATATTATAATGCAGGCTTGACGCAAAGTCAAGGAATATTTTTTCGTCCCGGAAAAATACTAAGAGAAAACGAAAAGAGGACGATCCGATGGAAATGACGAACGAAGAATACCGGGAATACGCCAAACGCCGCGCGCCGCGCTCGAACACGCGCCTCAACGCCCTCAAGGCCTTTCTCATGGGCGGGCTGATCTGCTGCGTGGGGCAATTCCTGCTGAATCTGTACGCCGCGGCGGGTCTGGACCGGGAGGGGGCGGGCACGGCCAGCTCCGTGACGCTGGTGCTGCTCGCGGCGCTGCTGACGGGTCTGGGCGTCTACGACGATCTGGCCAAGCTGGGCGGCGCGGGGACCCTGGTGCCGATCACGGGCTTTGCCAACGCCGTGGCCGCGCCGGCCCTGGAATTCAAAACCGAGGGCCTTGTCACCGGCACGGCGGCCAAGATGTTCGTCATCGCGGGGCCGGTGCTGGTCTTCGGCGTGGGCAGCAGCGTGGCCTACGGTCTACTTCTGATCCTGCTGGGCCGCGTATAGGCCCGGGACCACCGTCTGGGCGCAGCGGACAAAGCGCTGGATGTTGTGATCGCCCCGGCGGCGCTCCGCCATGGCGATGCCCAGATGGCGGCTGCAGGGCGGGTCCAGCGGGAGCACGCGCACATGGTAGTTCATATCCTGCACGACCAATTCCGACAGAATACTGACGCCCAGTTTATGCTCCACCATGGAGACGATGGCCGCGTCGTCCAGGTTGGTATAGCGCACCCGGGCGGCGACCTTGTCCATGCTCTGGCCGAAGATGGGCGTGATATCCGCCTCAAAGCCGGCGGAGGGCATGAGAAATTCCTGCCCCCTAAAGCCGGTCACCGGGAAGTCCTGGGCGCTGGGCTTATAGAGCCCGGGGAGAATGGCCACCAGGGGATCGTCCCGCAGGGGGACAAAGGACAGACCCTGGCAGCGGGCCTCGGAATAGCTCACAATGGCGCAGTCCAGCTCGTCGGCGTGGAGCTTGTCATAGATATCCGGAATGCCGCCCACGTCCACGGTCACGTCTGTGTCCGGGCAGTCCTGCCGGAAATCGGCCAGCAGGGCCGGCACCCACTGCCGGGCCACGCTGGAATAGGCGCCGAGACGCAGAAGCTGGGCGCTGCGCTGCTGCAGCGCTTCGGCGGCCTGCTCCAGGGCGCGGCTCTCCCGCAGGAGGGAGTGCATATAGGGCAGCAGCGCCTCGCCCGTGGGGGTCAGGCTCACGCCGCTCTTGCTGCGCAGCAGGAGGCTCAGACCCAGCTCGCCCTCCAGCGCGTTCATCATATTGGTCAGGCCGGACTGGGTATAGCCCATCTCCTGCGCCGCGGCGGTCAGGCTGCCGCGCTCCACGGCCAGCACCAGGGCCTCCAGTTTCTTCGTATCCATTGTGAAAGATTTCACTTCCTTATGGCAGAGATATCCATAACATTTTCTTATGACATACATAATAAACCGGCGTTTGTTAAAAAGCAAGAAGCGTGGTATAAATTAACTGTAAAGCAACGGAACAGAGTCATGGCTTTCCAAAGATTCCCTGGGCGACAGGCATCCGGGAAAACGGCAGCTGGCGTGGCTCTTTTTTCGTTCCTCGAAACCCGCCTATTTAAATGGACAAAGAGAAAAGGAGAGATTGTTATGGAAAACAACCGCAGTTCCTGGGGCAGCAACTTTGGCTTCCTGCTTGCTGCCATCGGTTCGGCTGTCGGTCTGGGCAACATCTGGGGCTTCCCCTATAAGATGGGCAAGAGCGGCGGCTTCACCTTCCTGATCGTATACCTGCTGTTGGCCGTGTTCGTCGGTATGATCATCATGGTCTCCGAGCTGTCCGTCGGCCGCAAGACCAAGCTGAGCCCCATTGACGCCTATAAGAAGGTGACGGAGAAGTTCGCCTGGATCGGCTGGCTGGCGACCATCGCCCCCTTCCTGATCATGAGCTTCTATTCCGTGCTCGGCGGCTACTGCCTGCAGTACATCGCCCTGAACATGACTAAGCTAAGCTTTGGCAACAACGCGGTTGCCATGAGCGGCGGCGACGTCTTCACCGCGATGCTGACCACGCCGCTTGGCTGCGTGGTGTTCACGGCGCTGTTCATTCTCATCTGCATGGCGATCGTGCAGGGCGGCGTCTCCAGCGGCATTGAGCAGTTCAACAAGGTCGGCATGCCCGCCCTGTTCGTGATGCTGCTGATCATCATCGTCCGCTCCCTGACCCTCCCCAACGCGGCCGAAGGCCTGAAGTTCATGTTCGTCCCCGGCTATGCGGTCAAGGCCGGCTTCATCGACAAGGCCCCTGACCTGATTACGGTTCTCGGCACCGCCGGCGGCCAGATGTTCTTCTCCCTGTCCCTGGCCATGGGCGCCATCCTGACCTACGGCTCCTACCTGGGCAAGGAAGAGAACCTGGTCAAGAACTCCGTCATCATCGTCGGCGCCGATACCCTGATCGCTCTGATGGCCGGTATCGCCGTCATCCCTGCCGCCGTCTCCTATGGCCTGAGCCAGGGCATGGCTCCCAATGAGATCACGCTGCGCGGCCCCGGCCTGCTGTTCATTACCCTGCAGGACGTGTTCTCCAACATGGGCAAACTCGGACCCCTGTTCGGCGTTATCTTCTATGTGCTGGTTCTGATCGCCGCCATCTCCTCCGCCATCTCCCTGATGGAGACCATCAGCGCCCACTGGATCGATATGGACCTGCAGAAGGGCGAGACCGACACCCGTAAAAACCGCGTGCTCACCGTCTCCCTGCTGATCCTCCTTGAGGCCATCGTGGTCGCAGCGGACGGCCTGGGCTCCAACTTCAGCCCTGCAAGCCTGCTGGGCATCTCCACCGTTCCCACCTTTCTGGATTGCTTCCTGGACTTCATGGACTGCTGGTCCGAAGGCATCGCGATGCCTCTCGGCGCCATGCTGATGGCGCTGATGATCGGCTGGGAGAAGAGCCCCGATCTGGTTTTGGATGAGGTCGCCCACGGCGATCCCTCCGAGGGCTTCAAGAAGTTCTATCGGATCTGCATCAAGTTCGTCGTTCCCATCGTCATGGCCTTCGTGCTGGCCGGTCAGATGATCGACTTCTTCGGCGGCGCCCAGGTGATCTGGTACGTCGTGGCCTTCCTGGCCCTGATCTTCTTCTGGATCTTTGCCGCAGCCGGCAAGAAGAAAGCCTGATCGCGGAAACCCACAATCGCTTACATACCGCACTCCTTAGCCTGGCCCCGGTCTACCGACCGGGGCCTTTTTATGCCCTGCGGCAGATGCGGTTCAAAGCGCTGGGTCTGGGGAAGCATAGTAGGGAGAGAGGCTTGCAAAGCGGACCTGTTTCCGCTACAATGGCGCTGACAAAAAAGCAGCAAAAGTGTGGGTAAAACGATGGAACATGTCCGCATTCAAATACATGGCATTGTGCAGGGGGTGGGCTTTCGGCCCTTCATCCACCGCCTGGTGGGAGAATTTGGGCTCAACGGCACCGTCAAGAACACCTCCTCGGGCGTGGAGCTGGAGCTGGAGGGCGAGCGGGAGATCCTGGAGGCCTTTCTCCGGGCTCTGCCCGGGCGCGCGCCGCTGCTGGCGGTCATCGAGGCGATCGACGCGGATTGGGGCGGCAAGCTCGAGGGATACACGGACTTTCGCATCCTCCACAGCCGCGTGGAGGCGGAGCGCAACACGCTCATCTCCCCGGACATCGGGCTCTGCCCGGACTGCCTGCGGGAGCTGCTGGATCCGAGGGACCGGCGCTACCGCTA
>CAMNKQ010000077.1 GCA_946542465.1 uncultured Clostridia bacterium
ACGCGAGTGCGCGCGCTGGGCTGCATCCCCTCTGTCGGCAAAGCCTTTTGGCTTTTTCGACAGCTTGAGAAGCGCCTCGGATGTGAACCGAGGCGCTTCTCTTATCATGTATGCCGTGTTTTTCGCTTATTCAGCCATTCCACTCCGGCTTCGGAGAGCAGGACCGAGAGGAAGATCAGCACAAAGCCGATGGCCAGCTTTACCGTCATCCGCTCCCCGTAAAAGAGCAGGGAGGTCAGCACTCCGAATACCGACTCGAATACCAGAATGACCGAGGCAGTGGAGGAGGGCGTGTGCGCCAGACCGACTGCCTGCAGGAAAAAGCACAGGCCCGTGACCACGGCGCTCAGATAGGCGATGTTCAGCCAGGCGGCGAGGGAGAGCCCGACAGGGAAGGACTCGAACAGCAGGGCTCCGGCGAGACACACGAGGGCGGAAGTGCCAAACTGCACGGCGGAGATGGAGACGGCGTTGCCCTGCACCTCGCCCACGTAGTGCTCCATGATGATGATCTGCAATGCATAGAAAAAGCCGCAGATCAGGGTCAGGAGATCTCCGATGTTGAAGCCGCTGTCCAGGCTGTCCAGGGAGACAAAGCCGATGCCAATGAGGCACAGCACGGCGGCAAGCACGTGGACGGCCTTGGGACGGCGCTTGTAGATCAGCCAGGCCAGGAAGGGCACCAGCACACAGTAGACGGCCGTGAGGAAGGCGTTTTTCCCCGGCGTGGTATGGGCGAGACCGTAGGTCTGGAAGATGTAGGCCGCGGCCAGGGAGAGACCCGTCAGGACGCTGCCGATGAAGCTGCGCCGGTCCAGGGTGGAGAGCTTTTTCCCCGCCGCCAGGGCGAGAAGAAGGGCGGCCCCGAGAAAGCGCAGCGCCAGGATCCAGAGAACCCCGATGCTGTCGAGGGTATTTTTGACGATGACAAAAGAGGTACCCCAGAGAAAGGCGGTGCCCCAGAGGGCCAGGCGGCCCCCAATGTGTTTCCGGTTCATGTTATCGCTTGGTCATCTGCAGTGCGGCGGCCCGCAGCATGAGCTTTTTCGGGCCTGTTTTCTCAAAATTGATCTCGATCAGGAAGTCCCCGCCCATGGGGACCATCTTGGTGATCACACCGGGGCCGAAGGCCTTGTGACTGATCGCGTCGCCCAGGGCAAAGCTGGGCGCGGCGGCTTTCGGCGCCGCGTGGGGTGCGGGAATGGCATGGGCTTTTGTCTCCTGCCGGGGATGGGAGTACATCAAATTCGGATTCCGGTCCCGGTGGGCGTAGCCCTTGGGAATGTGTTTTTCGATGTGCTCTTCGGGAATCTCGTCGATAAAGCGGGAGGCCCGGTTGGCGGTGGTGCGGCCGAAGAGCATGCGCTGCCGGGCGCAGAGCAGATAGAGCTGACGCTTGGCCCGGGTGATGGCCACGTAGCAGAGGCGCCGCTCCTCCTCCATCTCGCCCGGTTCCCCGATGGCGCGCATGCCGGGGAAGATGCCCTCCTCCATGCCGACAAGATACACGTTGGAGAACTCCAGACCCTTGGCGCTGTGCATGGTCATCATCACCACGGCGTCGGTATCCTTGTCGTAATTGTCCAGGTCCGTATAGAGGGCGACGTTGGCCAGATAGCCGTCCAGCGTGGTGTCCCCGGAATCCTGCATGTAGCCGAGAATGCTGCTCTTGAGCTCCTTGACGTTCTCGGCCCGGGTCTCGTCCTTGCTGTCGTCGCTCTCCTCCAGAAGGCGGAGATAGCCGGTCTTTTCCAGCAGCTCGTCATACAGCGCGTCGGGCGTGTTGTTCTCGGCAAAAGCGCGCAGATCCCGGATCAGGTTGGCAAACTGCCGCATCTTGATGGCCGGGCGGCTGAGCTCGGGGTATTGATCCGCCTGGCGGATGATCTCAAAGAGGCTGGTTCGATTTTCCGCCGCCAGCTGCCGGGCGGCCTCCACGCTCCGTTCCCCGATGCCCCGGGGCGGGACGTTGATGATGCGCGATAAACGCAGATCGTCAGAAGGGGAGGCGATCACGTTCAGATAGGCCAGCATGTCCTTGATCTCGGCGTGGTCGAAAAAGCGGGTGCCGCCGACGATCCGGTAGGGGATGCCGTTGCGCTTGAAAGCAAATTCCAACTGGCTGGACTGGGCGTTCATGCGGTAGAGCACGGCGTTTTCCCGCCAGTTGACGCCCTGGCTGAACGCGGCTAAAACGTGGGAGGCCACATACTGGGCTTCCTCATTCTCGTTATCGGCGGTGTACTGCTGGATCTTGTTCCCGCTGCCCTGGTCGGTCCAGAGCTCTTTGCCCTTGCGGCTCAGGTTGTTGCGGATGACCGCGTTGGCCGCGTCCAGAATGTGGGAGGTGCTGCGGTAGTTCTGCTCCAGACGGATCGTGCGACAGCCGGGATACTGCTCCTCAAAGGAGAGGATGTTCTCGATGGTGGCGCCGCGGAATTTATAGATGCTCTGGTCGTCGTCGCCCACCACGCAGATGTTCCCCCAATACCCGGCCAATGTGGAAGCCAGCAGATACTGCAGATGGTTGGTGTCCTGGTACTCGTCGATCAGTACATAGCGGAAGCGGCGCTGCCAGTAATCCCGGGCGTCCTCATGCTCCTGCAGGAGTTTGACGGTGAAGTATATGAGATCGTCAAAGTCCATGGCGTTGGCGGCGAACATCCGGCGCATATACTCGGCGTAGATCTGCCCGATCTTGGCCAGGCGGAAGTCGCTGGAGGCGGCCGCCTGCCGCTGATAGGCTTCGGGGCTGAGCTGCTGATCCTTGGCGCGGCTGATCTCCCCTAACACCGTGCGCGGGGGATAGGTCTTGTCATCCAGGTTCATGTCCTTCAGGATGCGCTTGACGAGGGACTGACTGTCCGCGGTGTCATAGATCGTGAAGGAGTCGCTGAAGCCCAGCTTTTCCGCATCCCGGCGCAGAATGCGCACGCAGGCGGAGTGAAAGGTCAGGGCCCAGATGTCCCGGGCCTCCTCGCCCAGCATCCGCTCCAGGCGGTCCTTGAGCTCGCCGGCGGCCTTGTTGGTGAAGGTGATGGCGAGGATGCGCCAGGGCTCCACCGGATGGAGGGCGGCCAAACGCCGGGCCTCCGGACCGTTCTGCTCCAACTCCCGGAGCATGGCCTCGTCGGCCTGGGGCGGCAGTTCCTCGCTGTCCGAGGCGCTGCCGTATTGGAGCAGATTGGCGATACGGTGAATCAATACGGTGGTCTTGCCGCTTCCGGCACCGGCCAGTATCAGCAGCGGCCCCTCCGTGGCCAGCACCGCCTCCTGCTGCCTGTCGTTCAGCTTATTGAAATCGGCGCGGATCAACTCTCGCCGCGCCCGAAGAAATCGGGTTTCAAAATCAGTCATCATGCGCTCGATTGTAGCACAATCCGAGCCCGGGTACAAGTGCAAAAAAGCTGCTTGCATGGCGGGCGGAAAGCTGATACACTCCCTAAGGGGGGGGGGAGAAGCATGGCGTATCGTATCGCAGCAGTAAAAGAGAGCGAGAGAGAAGCGATACACTGCTTCTATGAGGAGGTCTGCCGGCGCCTGGAAGGGGAGAACTACGGCCCGGGCTGGCATTATGGGATCTATCCCGCCGACGAGGATCTGGATGCGCATATCCGGGACGGAGAGATGTTCTGCGCCCGGGCGGAGGAGCGGATCGCCGCGGCCATGGTGATCGCGGGACAGGACGACCCGATCTATCGGGACGTAGCCTGGAAGATCTGGGAAGAGCCGATCCATGTGCTGCATCTGCTGGCGGTGCACCCCGATTTTCGTGGCAGCGGCCTGGCGCAGGCGATGCTGTCCTTCCTGCTGGAGCGGGCCAGGCGCATGGGGGCAAAGGCCGTCCATCTCGACGTGGTGACTGGAAACCTCCCGGCTGAGAAGCTGTATCGGGGCGCGGGCTTTCGCTTCGTGGAGGAGCGGGAGGTCTGGTACCCGGATACGGGTGCGATCCGGGTGGCGCTCTACGAGTACCCGCTTGTCAATTCTTAAATTCCGCCGGGGCGATTGCATTTTCCCTGCCCGGGCGTTATTCTATTCCTATCTTATCCGGAAAGACGAGAGCCTTCCCATGAAGACAGAGAAACGCGAAAAACATAGCCTTCCCGCCTGGATGCTGGATCCGCGCTGGGATCGGCCGCTGCTGATCCTGGTCGTGCTGCTGAGCCTGCTGCTGGCGGCGCTGATCCTGCAGCCGCACCTCGGGAGCCTGCTGCCCGCCCCGGCGGAGGAAGAGCCGGAAGCGGAGGAGATCCGCCTGCGGATCTTCCCGGCGGTGACGCCGGAGCCCCTGCAGCTCTCGGCGGACGCTTACGGCTGGCAGCAGAGCGGGAACGATTTATATTATGTAAACCAAGATGGCGGCCTTGCCTACGGCCTGCAGCGTATCGACGGCCGGCTCCATTATTTCCTGCCGGACGGGCGCCGGGCCCGGGCCCTGGGTGTGGACGTGTCCTATTATAACGAGGATGTGGACTGGACGGCCGTCAAGGAACAGGGGATCGACTTTGCCATCATCCGCCTGGGCGGCCGCGGCTGGACCTACGGGCGGATCTATACCGACACCCGGCACGGGCAGTTCCTGCACAACGCCCGGGAAGCGGGCTTGGATCTGGGCGTGTATTTTTACTCCACCGCCGGCACCGAGGCCGAGGCGGCCCGGGAGGCCCGGGCGGTGCTCCGCTGGCTGGACGGACAGAAGCTGGAGTTGCCGGTGTTCATCGATGTGGAGGAGTCCGGCGAATATCCCAAGGGCCGGGCCGATCTGCTCGGGCAGGCGCTACGCACCCGGGTCGTCTCCTCCTTCTGCCGCGTGATTGAGGACGGCGGCTATGAGGCCGGCATCTATTCCGGGCACAGCTTTTTTAACACCGCCCTCTATTTTGACGTGGTGGGGGATCGCACGGTCTGGCTCGCCAACTACTCCGCCTCGGCGCGCAATCAGCTGCCCTCCTTCAACCGGCACTATGAGATCTGGCAGTTCACCGACCGGGGGCAGGTCAAAGGCATCAAGGGCCCGGCGGATCTGGATATTCTGTTTTAATCGCGAAAAGCTCTCCGAAAGGGGGGCTTTTTTGCTGGAAAGACAAGCCTTCGACGATAAAAGGCTTGCACTTTCCGCTGTGCCTATGGTAAAGTAAAGTGCTATACCATGAAGAAGGATCGAAACTATGTCGGATTTACAAAAGGAAATCGAACGGCGCCGGACCTTTGCGATCATTTCGCACCCGGACGCCGGTAAAACCACCCTCACGGAAAAGCTGCTGCTCTACGGCGGAGCGATCCAGCTGGCCGGCTCGGTCAAGGGCAAGGCCACGGCCCGCCACGCGGTGTCGGACTGGATGGAGCTGGAGAAGCAGCGCGGCATCTCCATCACCTCCTCCGTCATGCAGTTTGAGTATGAGGGCTACTGCATCAACATTCTGGATACCCCGGGCCACCAGGACTTCTCAGAGGATACCTACCGCACGCTGATGGCGGCGGACTCGGCCGTCATGGTGATCGACGCGGCCAAGGGCATCGAGCCCCAGACCCGCAAGCTCTTCAAGATCTGCGCCATGCGGCACATCCCCATCTTCACCTTCATCAACAAGCTGGACCGGGAGGCCCGGAGCCCTTATGAGCTGATGGAGGAACTGGAGAAGGAATTCGGCATCGGCACCTATCCCATGAACTGGCCCATCGGCTGCGGCCATGAGTTCAAGGGCGTCTATGACCGGGAGAAGCAGGAGATTCTGGCCTTTAACGAGTTTCACCGGGGCCAGAATAAGATCCACGCCATCGAGTGCCGCCTGGACGAGACGGAGAAGCTGGATGAGCTGATCGGCTCCCGCCTGCGCCAGAGCCTGGCGGACGATATCGAGCTGCTGGACGGCGCGGGCTTTGACTTCGATATTGAGCAGGTGCGCCGCGGCCGCCTGAGCCCGGTATTCTTCGGCTCGGCCCTCAACAATTTCGGCGTGGAGCCTTTCCTGGAGAGCTTTTTGCGCATGACCATGCCGCCGCTGCCCCGCATCTCCGGGGATGATCTCATCGATCCCTTTGATCCGGGCTTCTCGGCCTTCGTCTTCAAGATCCAGGCCAACATGAACAAGGCCCACCGGGACCGCATCGCTTTTATGCGTATCTGCTCGGGCAAGTTCGAGCGGGACAAGGAGTATTTCCATGTCCAGGCGGGCAAGGCGCTGCGCCTGGCCCAGCCCCAGCAGCTCATGGCCCAGGATCGCGCCATCATCGACGAGGCCTACGCCGGGGACATCATCGGCGTCTTTGACCCGGGCATCTTCTCCATCGGCGATACGATCTGCGAAAAGGGGAAGAACATCTGCTTTGAGGGCATCCCCACCTTCGCGCCGGAGCATTTCGCCGGGGTGGAGCGTGTGGACACCATGAAGCGCAAGCAGTTTGAAAAGGGCATCCAGCAGATCGCCCAGGAGGGCGCCATCCAGATCTTCCATGAGCCGAACACCGGCGTGGAGGAGGTCATCGTGGGCGTGGTGGGCGTGCTGCAGTTCGAGGTGCTGGAATACCGGCTCAAGACCGAATACGGCGTGGATATCCGCCGCCGCGCCCTGCCCTACGAGCTGGTGCGCTGGGTGGAGAACGAGGATATCCGCATTCCCGATCTGAACCTCACCAGCGACACCAAATGGGTGCAGGACTTCAAGGGCAACAATCTGCTGCTCTTCACCTCGTCCTGGTGCATCAACTGGGCGCTGCAGAAAAACGAGGGCCTGGAATTGCGGGAGTTCAACCGAGACTAAGGAGGCATCACCATGGCAGAGAAATTGAGCATTGAGATCTTCCGCCGCAAGGACGCGGAGGACTTTACGAAAGCCCTGGCCGATCCGGAGAGCCGGACGGCGGTGGGCAGCGGCGCGGCCATGACCGCGGCGGTGGCGGCGGCCTATCTGCACCGGGCGGCAGCTCTGTGCGCCAGGGACAAAGCGGAAAACGAGCGCATGGAATGGCTGGTGCGCAACAGCGAGACCTTGCGCAGCTACATGGTGAACCTGATCGACGAGGATGTGAAGTGCCGCGGCCCGCTGCGCCGGGCCATCAGCGAGGGCGATCCCCGCAAGATCGAGGCGGCCCATCAGCCCGCGGCGGCCATCGCCAACGAGATCGTGAACATGATGACCCAGTGCCTGGATCTGCTGGCGGAGCTGAAAGGCTCGGCTGAGGGGGAGGCGAAGGTCTATGTGCGCGCCGCGGCGGAGCTTGCCATGGCGGCGATCCGCGCCTGCATGCACTATGCCGTGGCCATGAGCCTGGGCTGCGGGGACGAGACCTACCAGTTCATCACCCGCCGGGAGAACGAGCTCACCCTGGAGCAGTACAGCAAGGTATACGAGGCCATCCTCGCGGAGTAAAAAGCAATAACAAGCGCTCGACAAGCCGCCTGGAAGGGGCGGCTTGTCGGCTTTGGCTCTTTAGAGACAAGCAACCACCAGCTCGGCTGGTGGTCATAAAAAGCTT
>CAMNKQ010000078.1 GCA_946542465.1 uncultured Clostridia bacterium
AAGTGTTAGAAAAACGTTAGAAATCGGCCCTTTGTCGAAGGAAAGTGAGAAACGGTGAAAAATGAACTTGCCTGAAAAGTTCTCAGAAGCATAAAAATTGACCCAAAATCTTTCGATTTGAGGTCAAAATGTGGTGCGCGAGGCGGGACTTAAAGTCCACGTTTTTCATTTCATGTATTCCAATCCATCTATTCTTGCGAAATACAAATAAAAATCAGAAAATCAAGTATCAATCCGTCCACTCAATTAAGCCTTTTCTAATCTGGCTTGGGTCATTTTTGTGGTCAGGCCGAAAGGAGTTTTCTATGAAATCTATCTTTGAAGAAATGGGCGGAACCTATTCCAACATCAACGGCTATCTTCTCCCGAATCTGGCAATACCCGAATCCCCTCCCCTTGGCAAATGGGGCCGCATGCGTAGGCGCTATCTCAAGGAGCATCACCCGGCTCTGTATTCCAGCATGCTTTTGACCGGTCGCTTGGATCAGCACCTTGCTGAGATCGACCGGAGTTGTGAGGAACAACTGGAACACATCATCCAGCAAATGACAAAGCAAGAGGGCGTGACCGAAGTACTCAAGACCGACGATCAGATGGAATGGGAGCGCCGCATGAACAACATCCGCAGTTGTGCGGAGGAGATCGTTTTGCACGAGCTCATCTACTGCTGAGGGAGGTGCTGAAATGCTGATTCTGGAAGACCTTTACCTCGGAGATGTTCGCCCCAGTGAGCGCAGCTTCAGGCGCAGCAGTCTGTACGCGCTGATTCTTTGCATTCAGCCGCGAATATGGTATACTGCAGATAAATGAATTTCAAAGCGAAGCCCTTGCCTGGTGCTTCTGATTATACGGGAGGAATACAGAATGAAACGCAGTGAAATCCTCGAACGCATGGGGATGCGTCTTCCCCTGCGCAAGCAGCTGCGCGTCATCGTGTCCAGCGATGTGCGCAATGAGGCGGATGACCAGTTCGCGGTGGCCCACCATCTGCTGACGCCGATGTTCGACGTGCGGGCCGTGGTGGCCGCCCACTATGAGAGCAAGGCCCCCGGCAGCCGCAGCACCATGGAAAAGAGCTACCAGGAGCTGCTCAAGCTCATGGAGGCCAGCGGCATGGACGACGTGCCGGCTCTGAGGGGCTGCGAGGCGCCGCTGACCGACACGCAGGACGCGCCGGAGAGCGAGGGCGTTGACTTTATCATTCAGGAGGCGCTGCGGGAGGACCCCCGCCCGCTGTACGTCGCCTGCCAGGGCGCGCTGACGGACGTGGCCGCGGCCATCAACCGCTGCCCGGCGATTGCGGAGCGGATGACCGTGGTATGGATCGGCGGCGCCGCCTATCCCGAGGGCGGAGCGGAATTCAACCTGATGCAGGACGTGGCGGCCGCGCGGGTGGTCTTTGACTCCAAGGCCGGGCTCTGGCAGCTGCCGGTGACTGTCTACGGAACGGCAGAGGTCACCATGGCGGAGCTGGCCTGGAAGGTGCGCCCCTGCGGCACAATGGGCCGCTATCTCTTCGACGAGATCGAGGATTACAACCTGACCAACGACGAGCCGGACTCCCTGCGCAAGGGAGAGAACTGGAGTCTGGGCGACTCCCCGGCCATCGGGGCGCTGCTGGGCTGCGACTGGCGGCCCACCTACCACATGGCGCAGGCCCCCTTCATCCGGGACGACATGCGCTACGAGCCGAACCCGGAGGGCAAGGAGATCCGCCTCTACGACTATGTGGACATTCGGATGCTGCTGGAGGATTTCTACGCCAAGCTCGCCCTCTGCTACCGCAACTACTGACCCCCAAAAACGGCAAGCGGGGCTGTGACTTTTGTCACAGCCCCGCCCAGACTGTAGACAAACTCTATCGTTGGAAAAAGCCTCGCAGATAAGTGAGACTCGAAATCTTTGATTTCGTCATGTCGAACTTATGCTGTGCAGTTTTTCGCCTCGGAAGGCGAAAAATCAATCCAATCCGTTTTTTCCGGGGACACGCGCCTCGGAAAAAACTCTTCTCAGCCCAGAAGTGTGCGAGCGTCTTTCGACGCGAGTGCGCGCGCTGGGCTGCATCCCCTCTGTCGGCAAAGCCTTTTGGCTTTGTCGACAGCTTGAGCGGGGCTGTGACTTTCGTCACAGCCCCGCCATTTTTATGCTCACTTTTCCAGGAAGCGGACGATGGCGTCCGCCGTGGCCTGTGCGCCGCCCAGGGAGCGCATATCCTCGCTGAATTCCCGGGCCGTTTTCCGGAAGGAGGGCTCTTCCAGCAGGCGCAGGATGGCTGCCCGCAAGGCTTCGCTGGTGATGGCTTTCTTGTCGGGGAAAGCCAGGCCCAGACCGTTTTTCTCGATCTGCCCGGCGGTGATGGCCTGCTCGTCCATCTGGGGGATGGCGATCATGGGAACGCCGTAATAGATCGCCTCGCCCGTGCCGCCCATGCCGGCGTGAGTGATGAACACAGAGGCCTGGGACAGAATGTCCAGCTGAGGCACCATTTTGCCCAGCTCCACATTGGCGGGCACGTCATGGAGCGTCTCCGGGTCCACGGCACCCAGGGCGGCGAAGACGTTGATGTTCAGATCCCGCACGGCGTCAAAGAGGATGGGATAGTATTCCGGCCAGTTGTTGAAGGCAGTGCCCAAGGAGGAATAGAGCAGGGGCCTGCCGTTATCGGGCGCCTTCCAGGAGCCGAAGGCGCTGCGCTTGCCGATCTGTACCCCGGTAAAAATGAAGCTGTCGTCAAAGCTCTCGTAATTGGGAACCAGACGTTTCTGCATCATGACCAGGTTCAAATCGCCCTGTCCGTCGAAGATCTCCTTCACGGTCATTTTGCGGCAGCCGTACTTCTGCACATAGCCCTCCGCGATCCGATCGGCGGCGATGCGCAGGGGGTGATCGGCGGGAACGCCGGAGAAGCCCTCCGCCACCGAGTAGGTATCGTTGGAGGGATAGCTGGTATAGAGCATGATGTTGGGGATCTTCAGCGCGTCGGCCGCCATGGTGCCGGCGATGCCCGCGAAGTCGTGGAGGATGGCGTCCGGCCGGTCCTCCTTCAGAACCTCCAGCACCGTGTCGATATAAGCGCCGGCCTCATTGAGGAAGAGGAAGGGCACGACCGCGGCAACGCTGTCCTCCTCTCCGCCCTCTTTCTTTTCATTCGTAGGCGCGTGGGAGGCCATCCAGGAGGGAACCGGGACGAACTTCGCCCCTGTGGGCTCCACAATCCGGC
This sequence comes from uncultured Clostridia bacterium, assembly GCA_946542465.1. Taxonomy (GTDB): domain Bacteria; phylum Bacillota; class Clostridia; order Oscillospirales; family Oscillospiraceae; genus Limivicinus. The sequence continues at coordinate 3,221 of CAMNKQ010000078.1, forward strand.
GGAAATCCTCCGTGGTGAAGTAGGTCACGCGGACGCCCCGTTTCACCAGCTCCGTGACAAAGGAGAGGGTGGGATTGATGTGTCCGAAGGCGCCGAGAGAAACAACTGCAATATGCATCAGAATACCCCTTTCTGTCAGCAGGCAGGCGTTGCCTGCTGTTCGATTTCGATGGAGAGCTCTGCGGTTTTCCCGCTTTCCGAGCAAAGCGTAAGGCGGATCGGGCCGGGGCCGGCCTTTTTCAGGATCAGCTGGGCGCGGCCCTTCCAGGTTTTGCAGCGGCCCTCGTTGTAATTGAGCAGGGGCTTGGGATCCCCGCTGCCGAAGCCCAGAAGCTGCGCCCCCTCCGCTTCGGCGGTGAGCAGCTCGTCCGCGCTGATGACGACCTTTCCCTCGCCGTCGGTGATCGAGGCCGTGAGGAAGACAAGCTCCTCCCCCTCGAAGTCCTTTTCCAGGCGCAGCATTCTCTCCTGCCCCGGCGTCCGCAGCGCAAAGCGCCCCAGTTCAAGGCCGTCCCGGTAGGCCACAGCCTCCAGGCAGCCCGGCTCGTAAACCGTGTCGAACAAGGCGCGGCAGCCCTCCAGGGGACGGCGTCCCAGGCTTCTGCCGTTGAGAAGCAGCTCGGCCTCATCCCCCGGGGCGTAGACTTCGACCACCGCGCCTTTGCCCTCGCAGCCGGGCCAGTCCCAGGCCGCGTCCGCGTCGGAGAGGATCCAGGCGGTCTTGAGCAGCGTTTCCCCGTAGTGATAGGGATTCTGCACCGCGATATAGGGCTGCTGCCGCAGGCCGAAAGCGATCTCCCGGAAATAGGACAGCGGGCGGCGGAAGCCGGTCAGATCCCGGTCGCCGCAGTAGGCCAGCTGACAGGGATACGCTGCGCCGAAGCAGCCCTCCCCGGGGCGGTAGGCGGGGATGCCGATTCCGGCCTCGCCGATGTAATCCCAGCCGGTCCAGGTAAAGTCGCCGATCAGGGCGGGGAGTTTTTCCACCAGCTCCCAGTTGCGGGCAATCTCGGCCGGATAGGTCTCGGAGCCGACCATAACCCGGTTGGAGTAGCGGCGGCTGTCAGGCTCATAGCGGGCGGTCATATAGTTGTAGCCCGCCACATCAAGCGGCGCGCAGGCCTTCTCTAGGCGTTCGCTGATGGCCCGGTGACAGACGATCTGGTCCATCTTTGTGTCCATCACACTCATAAAGTCGTTCACATTCCCCTCGATCTCCCCGTTTTCGCGCATCTCACGGGAGAGGTCGTTCAGAATCTCCCCCATCCGGTCTCCGGCGGCGAACACGCCGTTGATGCCGGCGGTGGTGTAGCGGTCGGGATCCAGCGTCTTCAGGAGCCCCGCGATCTTCGCGCAGGTCTCGCTCCCGGCGTCGGTGCCGATCTCCGGGATCTCATTTCCCACGGAGTAGAGGACCACCGAGGGGTGGTTGAAGTCCTTTCGGACCATCAGGCAGACGTCTTTTTCCCAGCTCTTGTCAAAGTCCAGGGAATAATCCAGGTCACACTTGCCGCGCTGCCACATATCCGAAAACTCGTCCATCACCAGCATGCCCAGCTCGTCGCAGACCCGGAGCAGAGCCGGGGCCGCCGGGTGGTGGGACATACGGATGGCATTGAAGCCGGCCTCCTTGAGAAGCCGGATTTGGCGGCGGTGGGCGTCCTCATAGGTGGCCGCCCCCAGGATGCCGCTGTCGTGGTGGATGCAGGCGCCCCGGAGCTTGACGCTCCTGCCGTTGAGGCGCAGGCCCCGGGCCGCGTCCAGGAAGAGCGTCCGGATACCGAAGCGGTCCTGCGCCGTGTCCAGCGTCTCCCCGCCTTCGGTGAGTCGACTCTCCACGCGGTAAAGGGCAGGGGAGTCCTCCGACCAGAGGGCGGGCTTGCGGATTACGATCCGCTGGCGCAGCGTCCGTTTTTCCCCTGCTCTGAGGAAGAAGGGGCTTTCCTCCGCGCCGACAGCTTCGCCTCTTTGATTCAAGATGCGGTTCAAAAGGCACAGTTCCCTCGCTCTGCCGCTCTCGTTGACGACACTGGTCTCGACGCGGAGCACAGCCCAGTCCTCATCGGCGTCTTCGGTGCTGACAAGAACGCCATCCGGCTCGATATAGACCATATCCGACGAGAGCAGATATACGTCCCGGTAGATGCCGCTGCCGGAGTACCAGCGGGAATTGGACATGCCGGCGTTTTTGACCTGCACGCGGATCTCGTTGTCCCCGGCGTGCAGCCAGGGCGTCAGATCCACATAGAAGCCGGTGTAGCCGTTGGCCTCGCTCCCGGCCAGCTGCTCGTTGACATAGACCATGGCGCGGCAGTAGACGCCTTCCAGCTTGAGGACATGCCGGCGGGCAAGCTCCGCCTTCTCCAGGTGAAGGAGCTTGCGGTAGGTATAGTTTCCCCCGCTGCGGTAGCCGGTGTTCCCCTTGTTCGGGCTCATCGGATCCGCCGGGCTCTCGATCATGGCGTCATGGGGCAGGGTCACATTCCGGGCGTTCTCCGGAACGCTCCACACCAGGGCGAAAGCGTCCCCGTCCGGCCAGAATTGCCATCCTTCATTCCATTTGATCTGTTTCATAGTCTTTTTTCTCCTTTGCCTACCAGTCTTTGGCGATGACCACCGCCGCAAAGTCGGGAGAGAACATGGCTGCCCCGGCCAGGGCGCAGATCCGAGCCTTGCGATCTGCATCCAGGAAAGGCTCAAAGGGCTCCCCCTTCTCATAGTCCGCCTCCAGCGCCGCCCGCCGGAACCGCGCCAGATCCCTGTGGTTCATGGGCCGCGGCATATGTCCCGCCAGATAGCCCTTGACCGGCATGGCGTCGATCCTGTCCAGCATGGCGAGATAGCTCTCCTTGCCCGTGGATTCCTTCAGGAACAGCCAGACAAAGGGGTTTGCGGCGTCTCCCACGAAGAGAAGCTGCTTTTCCCGGTAGTATACGGAGACGCCGCCGGCAGTGTGGCCCGGCGTCTCGATCAGTTCCAGCGTCGCCCCGCCCAGATCAAAGGTCATGCCCTCGCGGGCCTCTACAAGTCTGCCGGGGCCCATGGCCTCGTACCGGGCGGCGTCAAAATCCTCCGGCAGAGCATTGAAGCTCTCCCCGGTCTCAAAGTTCACGCTGTGAGACAGGCGCTGCGCGTTGGAACGGCGCATCGTCGGCGCCGCGTGCTCCCGCGCCAGCTCCATGTCCTTCGGATGGATGTAGCAGGGCACGTCAAACTGTGCGTTTCCGCCCATATGGTCACAGTGGCCGTGGGTGTTGAGGATCAGCAGCGGGCGCCGGGTGATCTCCTCCACCGCCGCTTTCAGATCGCCCAGGCCGTAACCGGTGTCGATCAGAGCGGCCCGCTCCTTGCCGACGATGAGATAGGAAAAGACGCTCTCGGCGCTGCCGATGCGGAAATACCCGTCCCTTTTTTCGATTTGATAATAGGCTTTCATGCTTTCTCCTCCCAGTGATAGCTGCCGGGCTTCAGCGTTTCCGCTTCCCGGCCTGGCAGCCGAAGCGCCGCCTCCGCGCCGAAGGGCACGCAGAAATCATAGCAGAGCGTTTTCCCCTCATAGCGCCAGGCGCTGACAAAGCGGCCCGCCGCTGTGTCCAGTTCCACCCGGGCCTGTCCCAGCCTGGGATCCGGCCGGGGCTCCAGCACCGCACGGCGGTAGCCCGGCTCCGCAGGCCGCAGGCCGCAGAGCCAGGAGATCATCCAGCCGGCGATGCTGCCATAAGTATAGTGGTTGAGGGAGTTCATCCCCTCGGGATTCATGTGTCCGTCCGGCAGAACGGAGTTCCAGCGCTCCCAGATTGTGGTGGCGCCCAGCTTCACGCTGTAGAGCCAGCTGGGGTAGTCCTCCTGCAGCAGCAGCGTCACCGCGGCCTCGTGGTGTCCGCTCATGCTCAAAGCCTCACAGAGGATGGGCGTGCCCACAAAGCCGGTGTTCAGATGATCGCCGTTTTCCGCCACCAGCTTCCGCAGGCGCCGTCCCTGAGCCGCCGGATCCTCCGTCAGGCCGAAGACCAGGGCCAGGGCTGCCGCGGTCTGGGTCCGGATGCGGCAAATGGCCTTTTCGTCAAAATACTTCTCCCGCAGCGCCCGCAGGATCTCCCCGGCAAGCTGCCGGTAGTCCGCCGCCTCCGGGAGTTCCAGGATCTCCGCCGCCTCCGACACGATCTGCGCGC
>CAMNKQ010000079.1 GCA_946542465.1 uncultured Clostridia bacterium
GTGATGCTGCCGGATATCGACGGCTTTGAGGTCTGCCGCCGCATCCGTGCCTCCGGCTCCAAAATGGGCATCATCATGCTCACCGCCAAGAGCCAGGAGATCGATAAGGTGACCGGATTGATGACCGGCGCGGACGACTATGTGACCAAGCCCTTCTCCCCGGCGGAGCTGACCGCCCGCGTGGACGCGCTGATCCGCCGTCTTGGCGTGGACGAGGATGAGAAAGCCAACGCCGAACTGCAGAGCGGCCCCTTCACGCTCAACACCCGCAACCGCACCCTGGAGAAGAACGGCGAGCGCCTGAAGCTCACCCAGATTGAGTATCTGCTGATGAAGCTCTTCATGGAAAACCCCGGCAAGGCCATGTCCCGGGAGGACATCCTCACCGCCGTCTGGGGCAATGACTTCAAGGGCGAACTCAAGACCGTGGATGTGAACATCCGCCGCCTGCGCATCAAGATCGAGGCCGATCCCACCGAGCCGGAATACCTGACCACGGTCTGGGGCTACGGCTATAAATGGGGATACTGACCGTCGTTTGAAGGAAAACAGCGATTGGATTTGTTTTCCGCCTGCGGGCGGAAAATCAGAGGGGAGGACCCCTCTGAACGTTCCCCGGAGTGGGAGTAAACTGGCATAATAGGAAGTTTAACGATGTTTCGATATCTGAAAGTCCAGCTCTTTGTCTCCGCGCTGGCGACCATTGCCATCGCCCTGCTGGGAGTCTGGGGGATCACGCGCGGCTATCCCGGTCTGGGTATCGTGTGCCTGGTGGCTGTGTGCGTGTATATCATCCTGATCGTGCTGTGGTTCCTGCGCTACGTCTCAGGGCCTCTGGGCCGCCTGGCTGATTTCGCCCATGAGATCGCGGAGGGCAGCTATGGCAGCAAGCTGGAATGGCACAGCGATAATGAGCTGGGTCGTCTCACGGATGAGATCAACAACATGTCCGAAAAGGTGGCGCTGGCGGAGAAATCCCGTACGGATTTCATCTCCCAGGTCTCCCACGAGCTGCGCACACCTCTGACCGCTATCACCGGCTGGGCTGAGACCATCGCCTACGATCCGGCGGTGCAGGGGGATTCGCTGCGCGGCATTCAGATCATCTCCCGCGAAGCCGAGCGCCTGACCAATATGGTCAAGGAGCTGCTGGAGTTTACCCGTATCCAGGACGGGCGCTTCAACCTGCGCATCGAACTGCTGGACATCGCCGCGGAGCTGGAGGACGCGCTCTTCACCTACGGGGAACTGATGCGTCAGGCCGGCATCGAGGTGGATTACAGCGAGCCGGAGGCGGAGATCCCGCTGATCCCCGGCGATCCGGAACGCCTCAAGCAGGTGTTTTTGAACCTGCTGGACAACGCGGCCACCCACGGCGGCGAGGGCAAGAAGGTGGACGTGGGCCTGAAGGCCGAGAGCGACGGCGTACATATCACCGTGCGCGACTACGGCCACGGCATCCCGGAGGCCGAGCTGCCCCATGTCAAAGAGAAATTCTATAAAGGGAGCTCCAAAAACCGCGGCAACGGTATCGGCCTTGCCGTCTGTGATGAGATCGTGACGCGCCATCGCGGCCGCCTGACCATCGAAAACGCCCCCAGCGGCGGCTGCCTGGTTACCGTCGTACTTCCCATGAAATAGGAGAATAAACCATGCCCCAGAAAAACGCATCCTGCTTTCGCACATCCATCGGCGGTCAGGCCCTGATCGAGGGGATCCTGATGCGCGGACCGAAGAAGCAGGCCATCGTCTGCCGCACGGCGGACGGGCTTGTGGAAAAGGTCGAAGACGTCAGTCTCATCCGGGATAAATACCCCATTCTGCGCTGGCCGCTTCTGCGCGGCTGCGTCACGTTTATCGAATCCATGGTCAAGGGCATGCAGGCCCTGACCTATTCCGCAAGTCTGGTCCCCCTGGAGGATCAGGAGGAGCCGGATAAAGTGGACCAGTGGATCGAAGCCCATTTCTCCGCGGAGAAGGACCAGAAGATCATCATCGGCGTGGCCGTGGTGCTGGGCATCGCCCTGTCCATCTTCCTGTTTGTGTTCCTGCCCGCGCTGATCGTGGGCTGGATTAAGCCCCTGACCCAGAGCTATGCGGTGCGCAACCTGGCCGAAGGTCTGACCAAGGTGGCGGTGCTGCTCGGCTATATGGCGGCGGTCTCCCATATGTCGGACGTGAAGCGCCTCTTCAGCTATCACGGCGCTGAGCACAAGACCATTTTCTGCTATGAGCACGGAAAGCCCCTCACGGTGGAGAATGTGCGGCCTGAGAAGCGCTTTCATCCCCGCTGCGGTACCAGCTTTCTGCTGGTCGTGGTGCTGGTGAGCATTCTTGTGAACTCTGTGGTCCGGCTGGACAATACCTTTGCCCGCATCGGCTGCCATCTGCTGCTTCTGCCGGTGGTGGTGGGTATCAGCTATGAGATCAACCGCTGGTGCGGCGCCCACGACAACTGGCTCTCCGCCATCCTCTCTGCGCCGGGCAAGTGGCTGCAGCATCTGACCACCAATGAGCCGGACGACGGCATGATCGAGTGCGCCATCCGCGCCATGGAACTGGTGATCCCCGAGGAAAAGGGCTCGGACGAATGGGGCAAATAAGCCTGAGACATAAAGGATATACCGATGAAGACATATAACGAACTCTACCTCAACGCCCGCGGCCTCCTGCGCCAGCGGGGCGTGGAGGCCTATAATCTGGAGGCCCGCATCCTGGTGGCCAAGGCCGCCGGCAAGCCGGTGTCGGAGCTGCTGCGGGATTTGAACCTCTATGCCACGCCGGCCATCGAGGAGACCATGCAGGGCTTCCTCCAGCGCCGCCTGGCCGGGGAGCCGGTGGCCTACATTACCGGCACCTGGGAATTTTACGGTCTGCCCATGGTGGTGACGCCCGATGTGCTGATCCCCCGCATGGACACCGAGGTCCTGGTGGATACCGCCAAGGAACTGCTGGTGGGGAAGAAGATGGACGCAAGGATCCTGGATCTCTGTACCGGGAGCGGCTGCATCACCTGCGCCCTGGGGCATGAGCTGCCGGCCACCAAGCTGGTGGCGGTGGATATCAGCGCCAGCGCGCTGGAGATCTGCCGGAAGAATGTGGCACTCAACCGCCTCAGCAGCCGGGTCATCTGCATCCAGGCGGATGCAACGGTGTCCCCGCCCCTGGGGATCGGCCAGTTTGACATGATCGTCTCCAATCCGCCCTATATCGAAAGCGGGGAGATTATCTCGCTGGACGGCTCGGTTCGGGATTATGAACCGATCTGGGCGCTGGACGGCGGGGAAGACGGCCTGCGCTTCTATAAGAGCATCATCAAGTATTGGAAATCTGTTCTGCGGCCCGGTGGCTGGCTCCTCTTTGAGGTCGGCGAGGGTCAGGCGGAGACCGTGAAGGAGATGCTGCTCGCCGGCGGCTTTGAGACGGCGGAGACCCGCAAGGACACCCTGAACATCGACCGCGTGGTGCTGGGGCGGATGTCCTCCCAGAGCGCGGGAAATTATTCGGCATACGGATCGCTTTGATCGAAGATAAAGGAGAAGAAAGACATGGCTGAAAAGAAAAAAGCAGTTCCGGTGGCGTCTCCCGCCAGCGGCGATAAGAAAAAAGCGCTGGAAACCGCCATCGCCCAGATCGAGAAGAACTATGGCAAGGGCACCATCATGCGCCTCGGGGACGATATCCCCGTGAACGTGGAGGCCCTGTCCACGGGCTCCCTGTCCCTGGACCTGGCCCTCGGCATCGGCGGCGTTCCCCGCGGCCGTATCGTGGAGATCTACGGGCCTGAGGCTTCCGGTAAGACGACCCTGGCACTGCACGTGGTCGCTTCCGCCCAGAAGGCGGGCGGCGACGCGGCTTATATCGACGTGGAGCACGCGCTGGAGCCGGCTTACGCCCGCGCCCTGGGCGTGGATATCGACAGCCTGCTGATCTCCCAGCCGGACACCGGCGAGCAGGCTCTGGACATCGCCGAGAGCCTGGTGCGCTCCGGCGCCATCGACGTGCTGGTCATCGACTCCGTGGCTGCGCTGATCCCCCGCAGTGAGCTGGAGGGCGAGGTGGGCGACACCGTGGTCGGCGCTCTGGCCCGCCTGATGAGCCAGGCTATGCGCCGTCTGGCCGGTGCGATCTCCAAGAACAACTGCACCGTCATCTTCATCAACCAGCTGCGCCAGAAGATCGGCGTCATGTATGGCAACCCCGAGACCACGCCCGGCGGCCTGGCGTTGAAATACTATGCCTCCGTGCGTATCGACGTGCGCCGCATCGAGACCCTGAAGGTCAACGGCGAGATGATCGGCAACCGCACCCGCGCCAAGGTGGTCAAGAACAAGGTCGCGCCTCCGTTCCGCGAGGCGGAGTTCGATATCATGTACGGCGAGGGCATCTCCCGCGTGGGTGAGATCGTGGATCTGGGCGTGAAGCTGGAGATCATCGACAAGGCCGGCGCCTGGTTCACCGTGGACGGCAACCGCATCCAGGGCCGCGACGGCGTGAAGGAATTCCTGATGGCCAACGAGGACGTTCGTGAGAAGGTGGAGCAGGAGATCCGCGACAACGCCTATAAGCTCATGTCCCCCCAGTCCCGCAAGGCCGCCGAGGCCTCCGGCCGTGTGGCCGCTGTGAGCACCAAGCCGGCGGTGGACGTGTCCGCGGCGGATTTCGACCAGGATTAAGATGCTCGTTTCCGCACTCAAGCAGACCTCTCCGGGGCGGATCACCGTCATCTTTGAAGATGGCCGGGAGATCCGCTCCTCTCTCGGCGTGGTGACCGATCTGCGCCTCTTCACCGGGAAGGATCTGGAGGAAGAGCAGATTACGGAATTGCGGCAACTCTCCCTGCGCTCCCTGGCGCGGGACCGGGCGATTGAGTATCTCTCCCGCCGTCCCATGTCCAGCAAAGAGCTGCACGACAAGCTCTTGCAGAAGGGAGAGGAAGAGGCGGTCGCCGATTTCTGTGTCAGCTGGCTCACGGAGCAGGGCTTTTTGAACGACGAGCGCTATGCCGGTATGGTCGTGCGCCACTACGCCGCCAAAAACTACGGCGCCGGGCGCATCCGGGGCGAGCTGAGCCGCCGGGGCATCCCCCGGGAGCTCTGGGACGCGGCGCTGCAGGAGGCGCCGGAGCCGGACGACAAGCTCGACAAATTCATCGCCTCCCGTCTCCGGGATCCGGAGGATCGGGAGCAGATTCAGAAAATCAGCAATGCGCTCTATCGCCGCGGCTACGGCTGGGATCAGATCCGGGACGCCCTGCGGCGCTATACCGATACTGTATACGAGGAATGACTATGGGCAAGACCTTTGCGCTCATCTCATTGGGCTGTGCGAAAAACCTGGTCAACAGCGAGCAGATGCTCTATCTGCTGGACGAGGCCGGTTACACGCTGGTGCCCGATCCGGAGGGAGCGGATTTTTGCATCATCAATACCTGCGGCTTTATTGACGCCGCCAAGAGCGAGGCCATCGACAACATCCTGGAGATGGCGGAGCTGAAAAAAGAGGGAAAGCTGGGCGGCCTGATCGTCACCGGCTGCCTCTCCCAGCGCTATCAGGACAGCATTCTGGAGGAGCTGCCGGAGATCGACGCGATCTTAGGCATCAGCAGCTTTGGCGATATCGTCAAGGCGGTGCAGGGCCTGGAACTTGGACAGAAGCCCCGGCTTTTTGCCGACCCGGACGCCCCCGTGGAGGAGATCCCCCGTGTCGTCTCTACCGGCCCCAGCTGGGCCTATCTGCGCATCGCCGAGGGCTGCAGCAACTTCTGCGCCTTCTGCGCCATCCCCTACATCCGCGGCCACTACCGGTCCCGTTCCCTGGAGAACGTGCTGGCCGAGGCCCGGGATCTGGCGGCGCACGGAGTAAAGGAACTGATCGTCATCGCCCAGGACATCACCCGCTACGGCACCGATCTCTATGGCCGCCGCTGTCTGGCCCAGCTCTGTCGGGAACTGGGGAAGATCGAGGGCGTGGAGTGGATCCGGCTCCACTATCTCTATCCCGATCAGTTCGACGAGGAGCTGATCGACGAGATCGCCCGAAACGACAAGATCGTCAAGTATCTGGATATCCCCATCCAGCATATCAATAACGCGATCCTCAAGCGCATGAACCGCAAGGGGACGGGGGATGAGATCCGCAGCCTCTTCAAGACCCTGCGGGAGCGGATCCCCGGCCTGGTTCTCCGCACCAGTCTGATCGCCGGCCTGCCCGGCGAGGGAGAGGCGGAGTTTGAGGAGCTGTGTGAATTCCTGCGCGAGGCTAAGATCGAGCGGGCCGGCGTCTTTCCCTTCTCACCGGAGGAGGGAACCCCGGCGGCGAAGATGGCCCACTGCGATGAGGACGAGGCACAGCGCCGCGCGGATCTGATCCTCCAACTGCAGCAGCCCATCATGGACGCGTTCTGCGAGGGCTTTGTTGGCCAAACGCTGCGGGTGCTGGTCGATCACTATGACGAGGACGAACAGCGCTGGGTCGGCCGATGTTACGCCGATTCCCCGGATATCGACGGCGAGGTGCACTTTGAGGGCTATGCCCGGGAGGGCGAGTTTGCCCAGGTGCGCATCACCGGCACCGAGGACGGGATCCTGTACGGCGAGGAGGCAGAAGAATGACTACCGCCAATAAGATTACCATCTTCCGGGTCATCATGATCCCAGTGTTTCTGGTCCTGGCCTATGCCAACCAGCCCGTCTGGGCTTTTGTGGTCTTTGTATTGGCCAGCCTCTCCGATATGCTGGACGGCTATATCGCCCGGCATTATCATCAGATCACCAATTTCGGCAAGTTTATGGACCCTCTGGCCGATAAGGTCCTGGTGCTGGCGGCCATGTGCTTCTTTGTGGAGCGGGGCTTTATGCCCGGTTGGGCCGTCGCCCTTGTGCTGCTGCGGGAGTTTGCCGTGTCCGGCATGCGGCTCATCGCCGTGGAGCAGGGCCGTGTGATCGCCGCCGCCTGGTCCGGCAAGATCAAGACCGCCGTCACCATGGTGGGCTTGGCCGCCATGCTGCTGTTTTCGTCTTATCCCTGGGTCAACACCCTGGTCACCGCCCTGATCGTGATCACCACGGTCTGGTCCGGTGTGGAGTATTTCTATAAAAACCGCGACGTGTTCAAAAACGTCGATTAAGGAGCGCTGTTCATGTATCTGTACAATTCTGCAAGCCATAAAAAAGAACTCTTTGTCCCCAATAACCCCGACATCGTCAAGATGTACACCTGCGGCCCCACGGTCTACCACTATGCGCACATCGGCAATCTCCGCTCCTATATCATGGA
>CAMNKQ010000080.1 GCA_946542465.1 uncultured Clostridia bacterium
GACAAGAAAACGGTGCTCGTGTTCCCGGCCGGGACCGAGATCGCCTTTGAGATCCACGCGGCCCTGTGCCGCTGCAAGTTCGTCCGCCTCATCGGCGGCACCAGCGTCCCCTGCCACGCCGACTTCGTGTTTGAAAATTGCGTGGAGGGCTTTCCCTTTGCGGACGATCCGGCGCTGGTGGAGTATATGAACCGCGTCATCGATGACTACGGCGTGGACTACATCTTTCCCGCCCACGACAGCGCCCTGCTGGCCCTGAGCGAGGCGCGGGAGAGGCTGCACGCCACGGTCATCGCCCCGGCGAAGGAGACGGTGGCGATCTGCCGGGACAAGAACAAGACCTATGCCTACCTCGCGGGCGCGGACTATCTGCCCGGCTTTTACGAGAGCGCCGACGCGGTGCCGGGCTATCCCATCTTTATTAAACCCGCCGTGGGCCAGGGCGCCCAGGGCGCGAGAAAGATCGAGAGCCGCGCGGCCCTGGAGGAGGCCCTCTCCGACGGCGTGGACTACGCCCTGTGCGAGTATCTGCCGGGGGCGGAGTTCACCGTGGACTGCTTCACCGACCGCCACGGCGCCCTGCGCCTGGTGAGCCCCCGCAGCCGGGACCGCATCCGCGCGGGCATCGCCGTGCGCTCCCGCATCTTCCCGGCCGATGAGCGCATCCGCGCCATCGCGGAGGATCTGAACCGCCGCCTTTCGTTTAACGGCGCCTGGTTCTTCCAGCTCAAGCGCAACGCCGCCGGGGATTACCGCCTCATGGAGGCCGCGCCCCGCATCGCCGGCACCATGGGCGCCACCCGAAACCGGGGGGCGAACCTGCCGCTGCTGACGCTGTATAATTTCTGGGGCTATGACGTAGACTTGGTGATAAACGACAATCAGGAGCTGGTGGACCGGGCCTTCATCTCCCGCTTTGAGACCGACATCCGCTATTCCCGCGTCTACGTGGACTTTGACGACACCCTGGTGTTGGGCGACAAGGTCAACACCCAGCTCATCGCTTTCCTGTATCAGGCCCGCAACGAGGGGAAGGAGCTCTATCTCCTCACCCGCCATGCCTGCGACGTGCGGGAGGATCTGCGCCGCTTCGGCATCGCCGAGAGCCTCTTTGACGCCATCTACTGGGTGCGGGGGGAGGACACGAAAATCGCCTACATCCAGCCCGATTCCATCTTCATCGACGACTCCTTTGCCGAGCGCAAGCGGGTGAAGGAGGCCTGCGGCATCCCGGTCTTTGACCTGGACATGGTGGAGAGCCTGCTCAACTGGAAATCCTGAGAGGGGAGAAGCCCCATGCGGCCCATACTCAAGAACAAATTCTATCTCTATCTCACCGAGTTTTTCGCCGGCATGTCCGTCATGGCGGTGGAGCTGGGGGCGAGCCGCCTGCTGGCCCCCTATTTTTCCTCCTCCCAGATCGTCTGGACCATCATCATCGGCACCATCATGATCGCCATGGCCCTGGGCAATCTCTACGGCGGACGCCAGGCCGACCGGGACCCGAACCCCGACCGGCTCTACCGGCGCATCCTGATCGCCGCGGTCTGGATCGGCCTGATCCCGGCCCTGGGCAAGTATGTGATCCTGGGCGTCTCCGCCCTGCTGATCTTCTCGGTGAACAGCAATCTGCTCATCTGGGCGGGCTTTGCCTCCTGCATGCTGATCTTCGTCTTCCCTCTCTTCCTCCTGGGCACGGTGACGCCGTCCCTGGCCAAGTACAGCATGGAGAATCTGGAGGATAACGCCCGGGTGATCGGCAAGCTGGGCGCGGCCAACACCCTCGGCAGCATCATCGGCACCTTTGTGCCCACCTTCGTCTCCATCCCCGCCGTGGGCACGAACATCAGCTTCCTGATTTTTGCGGGGGTTCTGCTGGCCCTGGCGCTGGTCTATTTTCTCAGCGGAAAACAAAAGAGCCCCTTTGGGGTCTGGATTGCCCTGCTCCTCTACGGGGCGGGCTGCCTGCTGGGGCATGATTCCCGCTTCGCCTTCTGGAAGGACGATCTGCCCTACGAGGGCGAGTCGATCTACAACTATCTTCAGGTGGAGGAGACGCCGGAGAGCGTCATCCTCTCCACCAACGTCCTCTTCGGCGTCCAGTCCATCCGCATGAAGGACGAGGGCCTGACCGGCATGTACTATGACTACGCCATGGCCGCGCCTCTGATGGCCGGGGCGGAGGAGAGGGAGGAACCGCTCAAGCTCCTGGTCCTGGGCATGGGCACCGGCACCTATGCCAGCCAGTGCAGCCGCTATTTCCCCGGCATCGAGGCCGAGGGCGTGGAGATCGACGAGAAGATCACCCGTCTGGCCCGGCAGTATTTCGCCATGCCGGATACCGTGCCCGTCACCACCTACGACGGCCGGGCCTATCTCAACGCCGTGGACACGAAAAGCGACGTGATCCTGGTGGACGCCTACCAGGATATCAGCATCCCCTTTCAGATGGCCTCGGTGGAGTTTTTCAGCCTCGTGCGGGAGCATCTGAAGCCCGGCGGCGTCATGGTCGTGAACATGAACATGCGCTCGGAGCGGGAGGGAAACATCAACGACTACCTGGCCGATACCATCTGCCGGGCCTTTCCCGCGGTCTATACCGTGGACGTGCCCTTGAACAGCAACCGCATCCTCTTCGCCTCCGAGGCGGGGGATCTGCTGGAGCGCTTTGACCGCAACCGCGCCCTCTGCGGCGGGGAGCTGGGAGAGCTGATGGAGCGGGTCGCCGCGGGCCTGCGCGTCTACGAGCCCGGCGGGCGCTGCATGACCGACGACAAGGCGCCGGTGGAGCTTCTGAGCATGCGCATGATCGACGATCTCATTCAGGACGAGCTGCGCTGGTACAAAACCCTCTACCGGGAGCAGGGCCTGCGCGGCCTGATGGCGAGCCTGGGGATATAAAAAAACAGACGTAGGGGCGGCTATCAGCCGCCCGCGCGGAGGAATATCGGTTCATAAAACACCTGAGGCGAATCCGTACTACAAAACGGTACGGGTTCGCCTCAGGTCTTATGTTATGGATTCCCTTTCTGCCGGGCAATCCGCGAATCGGAACGACAGCGAAATGTGGGTTTGCGTCCGTAGGGGCCGGCGTCCTCGACGGCCCGTTGCCCCGGATACGCACAATCTTACCGAGTGTCATTGCGAGACCAGTCCGCAGACTGGTCGTGGCAATCCGTTCTTTTCACCTGCCCGCCGGGAGTACGGATTGCCGCGTCGCTGCGCTCCTCGCAATGACACGCCATGAGATGGTACGTCATCCAGCACCACATCCGCGGGCGATTCGTGAATCGCCCCTACGTCCTTTTTAATCCAGTTAGTCCAGATATTTTCCCTCGAAGCAGCGCAGCGGGAGGCAGTCGGCCAGGCCCAGCAGCAGATCCCGCATGGAGCACAGATCGCTGTCCATCTGCATCCGGGTGGCGGTGCCGCCGCGGCTCAGGGAGGCCTGCACCAGCGTGCCCTGGTCCTCCCGGCTCTCCAGCAGCAGCGTCCCGCCGTGAAGCTGGGCCACGGCCCGCGCGGCGCTGAGCCCCAGCCCCGCGCCGCGGCCCATCTGGCTCAGCCCGAAGTCGTAGCGGTAGCGCTCAAACACGGTGCTGAGCGCCTCGGTCGGGATGCCGCAGCCGTTGTCGCCCACGCTCAGCAGCACCCGGTCCCCGTTCTCCCGCAGCCGCAGCTGGATCAGCGTGGGCCGGGCGTGGATCAGGGCGTTGGAGAGCAGGTTAAAGAGCAGGAGCTTCAGGAGCTTAGGGTCGGCGTTCAGGCGCAGCGTGTCCGGCAGCTCCCGCCGGAAGCAGAGCTCGGGGAAGGCGTCCTCCGCCGCGTCCAGCACGCTGTGGCAGAGCAGCGCCAGGTCCAGCTCCACCGGCGAGGCCGCGGCCCGGTGCAGAAAGAGATCCCGCACCAGGGACACGTTTTCCGACAGGCGCATCAGCTTGAAGGCGCTGGAGGTGAGGGAGGTGAGATCCTCCTGCATGCCCCTCTGCCGCAGATCCTCTGCCGCCGGGCGCAGCTTATCCGCCGCCATGCCCAGGGTCATGAGGTTGCTGCGCAGGCTGTAGAGGAAGGGATCGTTGAGGATGATGGGCGCCTCCTCCTGCTTGTGCAGGAAGACCAGCCGCCCCGCCTCCAGGCGGTTGACCCGCAGCAGATAGGGCGCGCCCTGCAATTGGGTACTGAGGACGAAGGCCCGGGCGTGGGAGGCGCTGTACTCCGCGCCGAGAAGCTCCGCGGCCTCCCGGCCCAGGCAGGGGCCCAGCAGACGCTCGGCGCCGGCATTGCAGTAGACGATCCGCCCCTGCTCGATGAACAGGGCCGCCTCGCCGGACAGAGCCAGAATATGGGAAAGCTTTGAATTCATCCGTTACCTCTTTTCCCCGGAGCGCTCAAAGGCGGCTTGACCGGGCGATACGGCCTTATTTTAGCAGGAATCGACAAAGTATACAAGTTTCTGTTCGAAAAAAGCGGAAAACTGGTGAAAATTTCGGCGATTTTTTGCGCGTTTTCCCGGCATTCCCAACTTGATTTTTTCCGGGTGCATATGGTACAATTTAGTCGTTTGAGGGATACCCTCGACTGAGTATGCAAATCTTTTTAATTGGAGGATATGAAACATGATTAAAGTCGGCATCAACGGCTTCGGCCGCATCGGCTCCCTGGCTTTCCGCGCCGCCATCCAGTCTGACGACATTGAGGTCGTCGCCATCAGCGCTCCCGGCCATCCCGCCAGCCACGTCGCTTACTGCGTGAAGTATGACTCCGTCCACGGCCGCTTCAACGGTGAAGTCGTCGGCAACGACGAGGACAGCACCATCACCGTCAACGGCAAGGTCGTCAAGATCCTCTCCGACAAGACCTATCGTGACGCTTCTCTCCTGCCCTGGGGTGAGCTGGGTGTCGAGTATGTGCTCGAGTGCACCGGCGTTTACCTGACCAAGGAGAAGGCCCAGGCTCATATCGATGCCGGCGCCAAGGTCGTTGTCATGTCCGGCCCCGCGAAGGACGACACCCCGATGTTCGTCTGCGGCGTCAACCTGGACAAGTACACCCCCGATATGCAGTTCGTCTCCAACGCTTCCTGCACCACCAACTGCCTGGCCCCCATCTCCAAGGTTGTCAATGACAACTTCGGCGTTATCGAAGGCCTCATGACCACCGTTCACGCCTCCACCGCCACCCAGGCCATCGTCGACGGCTTCCCCAAGAAGAAGGACCTGCGCGGCGCCCGCTCCATCTACAACAACATCATCCCCTCCTCCACCGGCGCTGCCAAGGCTGTCGGCAAGGTCATCCCCGAGCTCAACGGCAAGCTCACCGGTATGTCCATGCGTATCCCCGCTCCGGACGTGTCCGTGGTTGACGTGACCTTCCGTCTCGAGAAGGCCGCCACCTATGAGGAGATCTGCGCTGCCATGAAGGCCGCCTCCGAAGGCCCCATGAAGGGTGTTCTGGAGTATGTGGACGACGAGGTCGTCTCCACCGACTTCCGTACCGATCCTCACACCTCCATCTTCGACGCGAAGGCCGGTATCGCCCTGAACGATCACTTTGTGAAGCTGGTCGCCTGGTACGACAACGAGTGGGGCTTCTCCAACAAGATGCTGGACCTCACCCGCCACATCGACTCCGTCCGCAAGGCCTGAGTTTGAGAAAAGGGCAAACCTATTGTATGACAAAACCCCGGGGCTTATGCCCCGGGGTTTTTCTTGTGCGATTTGCCGCCGGAAATGCGAACACACCATGTTTGTCCAACACCGTAGGGGCGGGGCTTGTCCCCGCCCGTTTAGGTTGGTCACGCGTCCGGGAAAACGGGAGGGCGCAAGGCCCTCCCCTACGGCATGAACGCAGGTTTCACGCCCGTAGGGGCCGGCGCCCTCGACGACCCCTTGTCCGTCCTCGCCGTAGGGGCGACCCTTGCGGTCGCCCGTGGATACGCACCCAATCCCGGTTCCGTGTCATTGCGAACCAGTGACCGTGTCACTGACAAGCAAGGATCGCGTCGCACGCTTCCCGCGCGTCGCGTTGGTGTGGCAATCCGTTTTCTTATCTTATCCCAGAAACGCAAACACCTTTTCCCAGTACGGGATCAGCACCGGGGAGTCGGTCATGTACAGCTCGTGCTTCATGCCGGGCACGCGGTAGAGCTCACAGGAGGGCACGCGGGAGGCGAAGAGCTCCTGGGAGGCGTTCTTGACCACGTCGTCCGCGCCGGCCTGGCAGAGCAGCACTGGGATGCGGATCTTCCCGGTCTGGCTCTTGGCGCAGACCCGGGCGCAGGCCTTGACCGACTGCTTGCCCCAGTTGATGGAGGGGGAGTTGGTCTGCAGCCGGACATCCGCCAGGCGCTTGCCGTAGTAGTACTCGTAGCGGCAGCGGGAGGAGTCGCAGCTCTTTTCAAAATCCGCCGCCGGGAAGGCGTTGATGGGGTCCATGGGTTCCTTCCGCTTCTCGCCGATGCCCTTGAGGCTGGCCGCCGCGTAGACCACCGGCACCGGGATCTTCCCAAAGCTCAGGCCCAGCATGGGGGAGGAGAGCACCGCCTTCTGGAACAGATCCGGATAGGCCTCGATGGTCCAGGCGCCGATGCAGCCGCCCATGGAGTGGCAGTAGAGATAGACCGGCAGGGCGCCCGCCGCGGGTTTGACCCGGGTCTCCGTCAGGTGCTTCAGATCCAGCACATAGTCCTCAAAGCGCTCCACGTGCACCACGTAGGGGTTTTGGTTGTGGCGATAGGACTGGCCGTGGCCCCGGTGGTCCAGGCCCCAGACCTCATAGCCCGCCTGGAGCATGTAATAGATGGACTCGGCAAACTTCGTTACCGACTCGGTAAAGCCGTGGCTGACGACGATGACGGCCTTGGGCGCGTCCGCCTTGTAGTGTTCATAGTAGATGGGCTGGCCCTTCACCCGCTCGGTGAAGCCGGACTCCCGCCGGGCGGCCAGATAGGGCTCCGCCTCGGCCTGCATGCGCGCGGCGTAGTTTTCCTCGGTGATCCAGTTCATGTGTGTCCTCCTGTATTTTGTGTTTCTTGACACAACTATACCAAAAAACCGAGGACACGGCAAGAGCG
>CAMNKQ010000081.1 GCA_946542465.1 uncultured Clostridia bacterium
AGTTGTACTCCTCGTCGTTGGTGAAGAGCATCGGGCCGGCCAGAACGGCGCAGTCGCCCACATACTCAGCGAACAGGGAGGGCTCTTCCAGGCCGATCCAGTTATCGCCGTTGTAGGCGTGAACCAGAGAGTCGCCATAGCAGTCCAGCTCATTCAGGCCGTGATAGGTGACGGTGATGTGGCCTTCGGTGCGCTCGGTGACAGCCTCGGCAAAGAGCTCGGCCGCCTTGTAGTTCCACTCGGCGGGGTTGAAGACGTTGGAGTAGGTCAGGTCGATGTGGAAATCGTCCGCATCGTCGGCGTAGGCAGGCACAGCCAGTGCCAACACCATCATCAGGGTAAGGAGCAGGGCAAGTGCTTTTTTCATGTGTGGTTACTTCCTTTCTTTTTGAAATGGTGTTATTTTCACGCGCAAGGCGCGATGAAATACAAAAAGGGCTTCGTTTTGCTTTGCAAAACGAAAGGGAGAGCGCTCTCCCTTATCAAGCATTATCAAACAGAAAAAATGGGAAAAACCGGAATATCCGCCCAAAAAAGTTAACAACCTGTTAACTGCAAACAAATAATACGCGCCCCTCGGAAGAAAGTCAATGCCTCCGGGAAACCGGTTGCGAACTTTCGGACGGTTGCACAAATTGCCGCTTCTTTTTTTGTAGAAAATATTTTTTTGGCAGAGCTTGACACCGGGAGGCGCTTGTCATTCCAGGGCGAACGTGATAGACTGAAACACACGAAAATCCACCGGAAGGGAGGCGGGGCAGTGCCGACGTTTGACATTCATATGAAACATAACGAGGATACGCTCATGGCCCTCTCCCACATGCAGTATGACCTCTTCTGCACCCGCAACCGCATCGCCCGCAGCGCGCTGAGCGCGGTGCTGATCGTCGTGGGTGTGATCTACGGCAGCAACTGGTGGAGTCTGCTGATCGTGGGCTACGGCGTGTATCTGATGACCTCCACCTATGCCGCGGCCAATCACACGGCCCGCAAGCTGGCCGAACAGCTGAAAGCGGCAAAGCTTCCCTTTCCCTCCTCCCGCTATGTGTTTGAGGCTGACCGTATGCGCATCTACACCCTGCCCGATGGGGAGGAGATGGAGCCGCTGCGTTACAGCGCGGTGCTGCGCCTGGGAGAGGACAGGGACGCCTACTACCTCTTTCGCGATCCGTACGGCGGCTACCGCGTCCCCAAAAAGGCCCTGGGCGAGCGGGAAGAGGAGTTTCGCAGCTTTATCCAGACAAAAACCGGGAAGATCATCTACCGCCGTCGGCCCACGCCGCTGCAGCGCCTGCGGGAGTGGCTGCGCCGCCGGGAACAGGAGCCGGAGCATCTCTGACTTGACAGGCGGCGAAAAGCTGCTATGATAAACCTATCCGATCAGTAGGGAGTAAAACACATGATCTACGTCAGACAATCGGCCTATGAGGACATGTTGGCCCATGCCCGCGCCTGCACAGGGGAGATGGCCTGCGGGATCCTGAGCGGGCGCATCGAGGGCGGAAAGCGCATGGTGATCGGCTTTTATCCCATCACCAACACCGCCCACGATCCGGAGCGCTTTGCGCTGGACCGGAGGGAACACAGCGAGGCCATGGCAGCCATGAAAAAACAGGGGGCCTCCATGATCGCCACCTGGTTCTGCCACCGGGATTCCGAGGCCCGCATGAGCGCCTATGAGATCCAGGCGGCCCACGACCGGGACGGCAGCTATCTGGTGCTCTCCCTGAAAGACCCCGGCGCGCCGGAGCTCTGCTCCTACCGGGTCTGGGGCGGCCGGGCGGATAAGGAGGAGCTGCTCCTTGTACCCTGACTTTCTGGAACGGACGGCGCTGCTCTTCGGCCCGGAGGCGATGGAGCGCCTGGCCCACAGCCGCGTGGCGGTCTTCGGTCTGGGCGGCGTGGGCGGCTACGTGGTGGAGGCCCTGGCCCGTTCGGGCGTCGGCGCCCTGGATCTGATCGACAGCGATACGGTGAGCCTCTCCAACCGGAACCGGCAGCTGCTGGCGACGGAGGCGACGCTGGGCCGCCCCAAGGCCGAGGTCGCGGCGGAGCGGGTGCGCAGCATCAATCCGGACTGCCGGCTGCGCTGCCGGGAGCTCTTCTATCTGCCCGAGACGCGGGATCGGTTCGATTTTCACGACTATGACTATGTGGTGGACGCCATCGACACCGTCACTGGGAAGCTCACGCTCATCGAGGCGGCCCGGGAGGCGGGGACGCCCATCATCAGCTCCATGGGCACCGGCAACAAGACCGAGGCATCCCTGCTGGAGGTGGCCGATCTCTACGAGACCAGCGTCTGCCCCCTGGCGCGGATCATGCGCCGGGAGTGCCGCCGCCGGGGGATCGAGCATCTGAAGGTGGTCTACTCCCGGGAAAAACCCCTGCGCCCGCTGGAGAAGATCCAGACGCCCGAGGAAAAGGGGCGGCGGGATATCCCCGGCTCCACGGCCTTTGTGCCGGGGGCGGCGGGGCTGATCCTGGCCGGCGAGGTGGTCAAGGATCTGATCGCCTTCGACCGCAGCGGCCGGGAAGAGTAGACAAGTTCATACGCAGGCGCTGCTTGCCACCGGGTAAGTCAGAAAAACGCCTTTCCCTGTTCGTCAGGTCTTAGAAGAACAGGGAAAGGCGTTATTATTTTTAATAGGAGGAACGAAAGATGGAATGGATCATGCTGCTTTTGGCGGGCCTGCTGGAGATCACATGGGCGGTGGCCATGAAGTATTCCGAGGGCTTCACGGTGCTGCTGCCCTCGGCGGTCACGGCGCTGGGCTATGTGCTCAGCGCGGTGTTCCTGGCCGCAGCGCTCAAAAAGCTGCCTCTGGGCACGGCCTACGCCATGTGGACGGGTATGGGCATCGTGGGCACGACGCTGCTGGGCATGCTGCTGTTTAAAGAAAAGCTCAGCCTGCCCCAGGCCCTCTGCGTGCTGCTGATCGTCGGCGGCATCGTGGGGCTGAAGCTGCTCGGCGGGAACGAGGGATAAGAACAGCAGGACGCTACGGCCAAGAGGGAAATGCGGATTGCCACAGCCTGCTGCGCAGGCTTCGCAATGACACAACGAACACAGCAACAAACAGCGCCCGGGTCAAAAGACCCGGGCGCTGCCTGTATCAAAAGAGAGAGGATTGCGGGGGAAGACTCACTTGACCGCGACGATCTCAGCGCCGGTGGCGGCGTTGAAGGCGTCGACAGCGCCGTTTTGCAGCGCGGAGACCAGAGCCAGGATGGCGGGATTCTCCTCGTTGCCCTCCTTGACGGCCACGATGTTGCCGTAGGTCTGGGCGGCGTCGCCGGAGGCGTCCTCGATGGCCAGGGCGTCGGCGATGTGGAAGCCGCCGGCCAGGGCGTAGTTGTAGTTGATGACGCCGATGGTGCCGTCGTTGGAGTTTTTAAGCTGCGCGGCGATGGTCTCGGCGTTGACCGCGGAGATCTTGTAGCCGCCGTCGTCCACCACGTCAAGGACGGTGATGCCATTGTCAACGGAGGCGTCCTCGGGGAGCGTGATCAGACCCTCCTGGGCCAGGAGCAGCAGGGCGCGGGTGCCGTTGGAGTCGTCGCCCGGAATGATGATGGTGGCGCCGTCCGGCAGATCGGCCAGATCGTCGATGCCCTGGCCGTAGATGCCGAAGGGCTCATAGTGGACCTTGCCCACGCTCACCAGATGGGTGCCGTTGGACTCGTTAAAGCTGTTCAGGTAGGGGGTGTGCTGGAAGTAGTTGGCGTCCAGGTCGCCGTCCTCCAGGGCGGTGTTGGGCAGGATATAGTCGTCATAGATCACGATATCCAGGGTGATGCCCTGCTCGGCCAGCTGATCCTTCACCAGCTCAAGGACTTCCGCGTGGGGGGTGGAGCTGGCGCCGACGGTCAGGGTGACGGGCTCGCCGGTGTAGACGTAGACAGGCTTGATGGCGACGATCTCAGCGCCGGTGGCGGCGTTGAAGGCGTCGACAGCGCCGTTTTGCAGCGCGGAGACCAGAGCCAGGATGGCGGGATTCTCCTCGTTGCCCTCCTTGACGGCCACGATGTTGCCGTAGGTCTGGGCGGCGTCGCCGGAGGCGTCCTCGATGGCCAGGGCGTCGGCGATGTGGAAGCCGCCGGCCAGGGCGTAGTTGTAGTTGATGACGCCGATGGTGCCGTCGTTGGAGTTTTTAAGCTGCGCGGCGATGGTCTCGGCGTTGACCGCGGAGATCTTGTAGCCGCCGTCGTCCACCACGTCAAGGACGGTGATGCCATTGTCAACGGAGGCGTCCTCGGGGAGCGTGATCAGACCCTCCTGGGCCAGGAGCAGCAGGGCGCGGGTGCCGTTGGAGTCGTCGCCCGGAATGATGATGGTGGCGCCGTCCGGCAGATCGGCCAGATCGTCGATGCCCTGGCCATAGATGCCGAAGGGCTCATAGTGGATCTTGCCGACGCTCACCAGGTGGGTGCCGTTGGACTCGTTAAAGCTGTTCAGATAGGGGGTGTGCTGGAAATAGTTAGCGTCCAGGTCGCCGTCCTCCAGGGCGGTGTTGGGCAGGATGTAGTCGTCATAAATGACGATCTGCAGGTCATAGCCCTCTTCGGCCAACTGATCCTTCACCAGTTCCAGGACTTCCGCATGGGGGGTGGAGCTGGCGCCGACCACCAGGGGAGTCAGCTCGTCAGCCGCGCAGGCCGGGACGCTGAGCGCTGCCAGAAGCAGAACGCTGAGCAGCAGAGCAAAAATCTTTTTCATGGTTTGTTCCTCCTATTGAAATATATTTATTGACGGATGCGTTTATCACTCCGGTGGACGATCACATTGCCCACGGCTTGAATGATCTGGACGATGATGACAAGCAGGAGAACGCAGACCCAGGTCACGTCCGGCTTGGAGCGCTGATGGCCGTAGACGATGGCGATCTGGCCGAGGCCGGTGCCGCCGATGGTGGCGGCCATGGCCGAGTAGCCCAGGATGGTGACCATGGAGATGATGCCACCCGTGATGAGGGAGGGCTTGGCCTCCGGCAGCAGCACCTTGCACACAATCTGCAGATTGCTGCAGCCCATGGCCTGGGCGGCCTCGATCACGCCGGCGTCCACCTCCTTGAGAGAGCTCTCCACCATGCGCGCGATATAGGGCGCGGCGGCGATGACCAGCATGACGATCATGGCGGCGTTGCCGAGGGAGGAGCCAACGATGAACTTGGCCACCGGCAGCATCGAGACCATCAGCACGATGAAGGGGATGGAGCGGAAGAAGTTGACCACCAGGCCCAAAAGGCGGTTGAGCCAGGGCACCGGATGCAGGCCGCCCCGGTCGGTCACGTTCAGGATCACGCCCAGCGGCAGACCCAGCACATAGGAGATCGCCGTGGCAAGGCCGGTCATATAGACCGTCTCCCAGATGCCCTTCTGGATGAGCCCTGCGTTCCAGAGCTTCATGAAAATATCGGAAAACTGCATCGCTCAATCCACCTCCTCAAACTTGATGCCGCTGTTGCGGAGCCAGACGAGAACCTTGTCGGCCTGGTGCTGGTCGGTGGGCAGCTCGATGATCGTGTAGCCGTAGATCACGCCGTCCAGCTCCTTGGTGCTGGCCTGCAGGATGCTGACCGGGGCCTGACAGGCGAGGATCATCTCGGCGATGTGGGGGCCGCTGGTGGTCTCGCCGCCGAAGATGAGGCGAAGACGCTGGCCGCCCTCGGTCTCCAGCACGGTGCGTTCCTTGGGGATGATGAGGTTGCGGGCAATCTCGGAGCGGGGATTGGTGAACACCTCGCTGACCTTGCCCTCCTCGGCGATGTGGCTGTGGTCGATGACGGCCACCCGGTCGCAGATCTGGTCGATGACCTTCATCTCGTGGGTGATGACCACGATGGTCACGCCCAGCTCCTCGTTGATCTGCCGCAGCAGCTCCAGGATCGAGCGGGTCGTGTTGGGGTCCAGGGCGGAGGTCGCCTCGTCGCAGAGGATGTAGCGGGGATTGGTGGCCAGGGCGCGGGCGATGGCCACGCGCTGCTTCTGGCCGCCGGAGAGCTGGGAGGGATAGGAGCCAGCCCGGTCGCCCAGGCCGACCAGCTCCAGCATCTCCCTGGCCCGCTTCTGGGCCTCCTTCCGGGGCACGCCCGCAATCTCCAGCGGGAAGCAGACGTTGCGAAGCACCGTACGCTGCTCCAAAAGATTGAAGCCCTGGAAGATCATGCCGATGGACTGGCGGAGCTTCAAAAGCTCTTTCCGGCTCAGCCGCGTCAGACTCTTGCCGTCTACAAGCACCTCACCGGAGGAGGGCGTCTCCAGCAGATTGATACAGCGCACCAGCGTGGATTTGCCCGCGCCGGAGAGGCCGATGATGCCGAAGATCTCGCCGTCCTGAATGGTGAGGTTAATGTCCTCCAGCGCGACGATCTCCTTATCGGCGGCCTGATAGGTCTTGCCGAGATGTTTCAGTTCGATCATGTTCCTGATTTCCTCTTCCTTCTATGTATATGAAACCCAATAGCAAAGGGAAAAGCCAACAAAAAACGCCCTTACATCTCTGTAAGGACGGGAAATAATCTCGTGGTACCACCTTGCTTCACAGAACGCTCTCGCGTACTGCCTCTTAGCGCGCCAACACGCGCCTCCTCTGTAACGGGAGTTCCCGTCGAACGCTTGGTCACCCTCACGTCCGCTGCTCCGAGACCATGTTCGCCCGCCTTACTCCTATCCCTTTTCAGCTGCCGGGATTCTCTGTAGAGGCCTCCAACGGGGTACTCTTCTCTTCTTCGCCGTTTTGCGGTGATATGAACTTGATGCTTTGCATGATAACACCGATCTACCCACCTGTCAAGCGGGTAAATCGCACAAAAGTTTTTACCGTTTACCGTTTTAAATCGGCTTTCTGACAAAAGGCCCCGGAGGGCGGGCAGCCCTCCGGGGAGAAAATCAGGGTTCTTTGACGCGCAGCAGGCAGCGCATGGCGTTGAGGATCGCCAGGATCAGCACGC
>CAMNKQ010000082.1 GCA_946542465.1 uncultured Clostridia bacterium
CGGAGTTCTGGCTCATGGGCGAGGTGATCCACGGCGAGTACAACCGCTGGGTCAACGGACAGACGCTCCACAGCGTCACGGATTACGCGCTGCACAAGGCTCTCTACTCCGGACACAACGACCATAACTATTTTGAGATCGCCCATACCGTCAACCGGAGTCTGCGCATGGCGGGCGGCGACCTACGCCGCTTCCGACTCTACAGCTTTGTGGATAACCACGACGTGGAGCGCATCCATACCAAGCTCTGGAACAAGGCCCATTTTGTGCCGGTGCATGTGCTGCTCTATACCCTGCCGGGTATTCCCTCCGTATACTATGGCTCGGAATTCGGCATCGAGGGCGTCAAGCATCGCGGAGGCTCCGACGACGCGATCCGCCCGGCGCTGGATCTGGCGCAGATGGAGGAGAACGCCTGCTCCCGTCTGGTGGCGGCGCTGGGCCAGATCCGACAGGGGAGCAGAGCCCTGGCCTATGGCGGCTATCAGGAACTGCTGCTTCGAAACCGCCAATATGCTTTTGCCCGGGAAATCCCCGGGGAACAGGTGCTGATCACGGTCAACTGCGATGACAGCGCCGCGGGCTTTGATCTTCCTGGCGAGGGAAGCTATGTGGGCGCCCTGCACAGGGAACGAGTCTCGGCGCAGGACGGCCGACTGCATCTGAGCGTTCCGGCCAACGGCGGGGAAATCTGGCTGCCGGAGACGGCGGCAGGGGAGAAGCCGGCGCTGGACATGGCGGCGGTGGAGGCGGCTTTTGTCGCGGAGAAGGAAGCGAAACCCGAGACGGTAATGCAATCGAACGTAGAGCGTCCGGTGGTGAACAAGCCCTATGAGGAGATGAGCGTGGAGGAGCTGCAGGGGGCGATCCTGGATAAGATGGCCCGCAACGGCCCGGTGACGGACTACATGCGCCGCACGGTTCTGGAGAACACCCATCCCGGTTCTCTGCTCAACTGGGTGAAAAGCTTCCGATAGCACAAAAGGCGATACCGGTTTTTCGGTATCGCCTTTTCCTATGGATAGGCTTATTTCTCGTCGGGTTCGGCGTTGAGCGCCTCCTGGCGCTTCTTGGTGGCGCGAGCGGCAAGAGAGAGTGCTATCAGGCAGAGCACAAAGGTGATGACGGCCATAATGGCGCAGGAAGCGATCGCACCGTCCAGACTGTCAAAGCGCAGATAGCTGAAGGCAAACATAAAGGCACCGGCGCAGACGGCCGCCACCAGCGAGACCAGAAAATTGGTTTTCCCGTTCATCTGGAGACGGCGGTCCCAGATCCCCTTGCGCATGCAGGCGATGCCCATGTAGACAGCCAGAAGCATAAACAGGATCCACTCGCCAAAGGGATCGCCCTTGCCGGAAATGGCCTGTACGATGATGGCGATCAACAGACCCCAGAAGGCCAGCCAACAGCCGTTGTGCTCGATTTTCAGAAGCTCCTGCTCCTGCATTTCATCCAGATTGTTGCGTTTCATTCCTCATTCTCCTCCCAGAACAGATCGTTTAATGTGACGCCGAGCGCCTTGCAGATGGCGATGCAGAGCTTGATGGAGGGATTAAACTCCCCGGACTCGATCAGCCCGATGGTCTGGCGGGTGACTCCCGCTTTCTGGGCCAGCTCTGTCTGTGACATGTCCAGCTCAATGCGCCGGAATTTCATTTTCAGGTTTCTCATGTTTGCGTTCCCTCCTGACGATGTCAAGTATATCTTACATGATTGCATTTGTCAAGTATATTTTACAGAAAATTTTTAAAAATTGCAAATGCAATAAAAAAGCCCCGCGCCGGGCGGGGCTAAGCTTCATATCAAAGTTGAGAGAGGATAATCAGCAGGATACCGTCCTCGACGGTGATGACCGCCTCATCGTCGGCCCACTCGTTGCTGACGCCGAGGGGAAAGGCGGAGCTCAGTTCCACCCGGTCCAGCTCATACTTGGCGCCGTGAATGCTGACGCCGCGGCAGCGATCCTCCATCGCGAAGACGGAGAGAGAATAGCCCTCCCGGCGGGGGAGACGAAGGCTGCCGTTTCGCAGGCTAAGAATCTCCGTGTCGGCGCTGTGGATGCGCAGGGAAAGACCGTGCTTTTCCGCGAAAACCAGGCTTTGAAGATTGGCCAGCGTGTGGTCCAGCCGCCCGCCCAGTGCGCAATAGAGCTCGGCGCTTGTAAAGCCCTGCTCGATGGCCGTGCGGATCGCGATCATGGTGTCGGTGTCGTCCTTCTCCGCGCGAAAGCGATGAACCGGAATGCTGGGATCGATCGACCCGGAATAGGAGTCAAAGTCGCTCACCAGCAGATCGGGACGAATGCCGCAGCGTTCGGCGTAGGCATAACCCCGGTCACAGGCGATAACAAAGGTATCCGGACCCGGCTGAGGGATAGGGGAGAAATCCCCGCCGGAGATGATCATACAGTGTTTATCCATGGGAATCGTCCTTTTGCGTTTTTTCTCATCTTAATCCGGCGGCGTCCCTTTGTCAATCGCAGCAGGCATCCGGAGGGCGGATCGCGCGCAGCCGCCCTCCATCAACCCGCGCCCGGCCCTATGAGCATAGCGCAGCAGGACGAAAAAGCCTGTCAAAGCCGGACGGAAAAAATGCCGGTTCCGCTCTTGAATTTTTCGGCAAGCTGTGGTATAGTATCATCCACACGCGGATGTAGTTCATCGGTAGAACTCCGGCTTCCCAAGCCGATAAGGTGGGTTCGACTCCCATCATCCGCTCCAAACGAAAAGACCGCCCGGTGGGGGCGGTTTTTTCGTTTGGAAAAAGAGAAGGGAGTCGAACGGGAGCGGTGTCAGAAAACGTGCCAGTGGCATGTTTTCCCCGCGACCCGGCCTCCGCCGCAGCGGAGGTCGACTCCCATCATCCGCTTCAAAAGGAAAGCCGCCCGTGAGGGCTGTTTTTCTTTTGGTATTGATAGGGAGTCGAATCATGTCCGCACACGCCGGTGGCGTGTGCATGAGCCAGTTCGCAAACTGGCGAATCCATTTATCCGCTTTTCGCGTGTGGAAAGCGGATGCAAGCGACTCCCATCATCTGTTACCCCAAAGCGCCCTTCAGGAACCGATCAAATCCCGGCTTGCATTTTTGCCGCTTGTATTTTATAGTAATGTTAGATCAAAATGCGAAAGGAACGGATGCATGAAGCGGCTTGGCTTGCTTTTTCTGATAGTGTTGATGACGCTGGCTCTCAGCGGCTGCGGAGAAAAGGACGAAAACGCGGGACTATATCACTGCGTGGAGGTTCGGAGTGGGGAGGAACCGCTGGACCTGGCGGACAGTGTTTTGAATTTGGACCAGGGCGGCTATGGTGAGCTGACGATCCGGGGCGAGCTGGGCGCCATTCGCTGGACCCGGGAGGGCAGCGAGCTGCGCGTGGACGTGAACGGACAGGTACTGGCCGGGACGATCGAAAACGGCCTGGTGAGCCTGGAAATCCCCGATAACATCACCCTGATCTACGCCCGGGAGGATCGGGCGGAGAGCTATCTGGCCGAGCGCGCCGCCGAGCGGGAGCAGCAGGCGCTGCTGCAGGCGGAATGGAACGGCGACTGGTACGGCTGGTGGCGCATCGAAAACGCCGAGGGCGAGCTGGCCGACACCTGGTACGATCTCTGCGCCCGCTTACGGAGCGAGGAAGACGGCAGCGTCAGCCTGCTGCTCTGGGACGAGGATCAGAGCGCCGCGGAGCCCATGGGCTGGGTGCAACTGAGGCCGCAGGAGGACGGCAGCGCGGTGGCGGAGGACGGCTATTTTTGGTTCATGTCGCTGGAGGAGGGCGCCTGGACGCTCTCGAGCGCGGAGGGAGAATTGACGCTGCAGGGACGGCACAGCGGCGCGGGACAGCAGTTTGATTTCACCCTCTGCCTGCGCCCCTGGGGGGAGATCTGGCCCCAGGACAGCCAGCGGCCCTATTACTATGAGACTTGGTATCTTCCTCTGATCGAGGCCGGAGAGCCGATGCCCGATCAGATGGATGTGACGGATCCTCTGGCTCCGCTGCCGGAGGAGAGCGAGGAGAACTGAGAGAGGAGCGTGCCATGGCAAGCCAGATAACGAATTTCCAGTGCCCGGCCTGTACCGGCCCGCTGCATTTCGAGGGGGCGAGTGGAAATCTCGCCTGCGATTACTGCGGCAGTCATTTCACGGTGCAGGAGATCGAGGCGCTTTACGGCGAGAAGATCGACCAGGCCGCGCAGGCCGCCCAGGCGGAGGAGCCGGTTGAGAGCCCTGTGGAAGGCTGGAACTGGCCGGAGAACGAGAACTGGGACGCCGAGCAGGCCCATCTGAGGAGCTATTCCTGTCCCTCCTGCGGGGCGGAGCTGATCTGCGATGAGACGACCGTGGCCACCAGCTGCCCCTATTGCGGCAATCCCACGGTGGTACCCGCCCAGTTTCAGGGAATGCTGAAACCGGACTATATCCTGCCCTTCAAGCTGGACAAAGAGGCCGCTGTGCGGGCCCTGAAGACATACTATCAGGGGAAAAAGCTGCTGCCCAAGAGCTTTCGCAGCGACAACCACATCGAGGAGGTCAAGGGCGTGTATGTGCCCTTCTGGCTCTTTGACGGCGAGGCCGACGCGGATATGGAGTTTGCCGCCACCCAGGTGCGGGTCTATTCCAACGGGCGGGAGCGCGTCACGGAGACGGATCATTTCCGGGTACGGCGGGCCGGAACCGTGGCCTTTGAGAATATCCCGGTGGACGCCTCGCGGCAGATGCCGGACGCCCATATGGACGCCATCGAGACCTTTGACTATGCCGACCTCAAGCCCTTCTCCGCGGCCTATCTGCCCGGCTATTACGCCAACAAGTACGACGTGGAGATGGAGGAGTGCGAAAAACGCGCCAACCGCCGGGCGGCGAACACCGCCGTGCAGATCGTGCGCAACACGGTGGGCGGCTATGCCAGCTGCGTGCCGGTGTCCCAGAACGTGCGCCTAAGGCGGGGCCGGGTCAAATACGCGCTGATGCCGGTCTGGATGCTGGCCACTCGCTGGCACGGCAAGACCTTCCTCTTCTCCATGAACGGTCAGACCGGAAAGCTGATCGGCGATCTGCCGGTGGCCAAGGATCTGTACTGGAGCTGGTTTGCCCGCATCGCCCTGCCCATCGCCGGCGTGATCGCGGCGCTGCTGTTTCTGTAAGGGGGCGCAGCCATGAAAAAACGAATTGCTGTCAGCGTACTCCTCTGCCTGCTCCTCTGCCTTTGCCTGAGTACCACGGCCCTGGCCCAGGGAAGCGAGATGACAATCGGCTATGTGACCGACGCGGCCGATCTCTTTACCGAGTCCCAGGTCGAAGCCCTCAACGACGCGGCGACCCAGGTGTCCTCCGAGTATCACTGTGCCATTTACGCCATCCTGGTGGACGATTTTACCCAGTATAACCCCCAGAGCGTGGAGGACTGCGCCCAGGGCTTTTACAGCTATTACGACCTGGGCTTTGGCGAGGATCGGGACGGACTGCTCCTGCTGTTGAGCTTGGAGGAGCGGGACTACGCCCTGCAGGACTACGGCCCGAACGCGGCCAAGTGGTTCACCGACGCCAATCTCAACCGCCTGGAATCCGGCTTCCTGAAATACTTCCGCGAGGACGACTGGTATAACGGCGTACTGGCCTATATTCAGGGGGCGGGACAGCTTCTGTCCCGGGCCCAGCAGGAGGCCCAGAATTCGCCAGGCGGCGAAAACGACTCCCAGGAGAGCATCTTCGGCTTTGGCGATGGCATGGATCCCATCACCAAGCTTATCATCGCCATCGCACCCTCCAGTGCCATCGCGCTGGCAGTCTGCCAGGGCTTCAAGTCCCAGATGAAGACCGCCAAGGAGCGGGACACGGCGGATGAATACGTGGTTTCGGGCAGCGCCCGGCTCCGGGTGAAGGAGGACCAGTTCATTAACCGCACTCGTACGGTGCAGATCATCGAGCAGCCGCGGGATCACGGCGGCGGACATGGCGGCGGCTTCAACGGCGGGATGCCAAACCACAGCCACAGCGGAAAATTCTAAACGCGAAAAGCACCCCGGTGAGAAATCACCGGGGTGCTGTACTGTTATGGGGTTTACACGATGCCCTGGGCCATCATGGCCTCGGCCACCTTCAGGAAGCCGGCCACATTGGCGCCGACCATCAGGTCGCCCGGCTTGCCGCACTCCACAGAGGCGTCATAGCAGGCCTTGTAGATGTTCTTCATGATGCCGTGCAGCTTTTCATCCACTTCCTCGAAACTCCAGCTCATACGGATGGAGTTCTGGCTCATCTCCAGACCGGAGGTGGCGACGCCGCCGGCGTTAGAGGCCTTGCCGGGGCTGTAGAGCAGGCCGTTGGACTGGACGACGGCGATGGCCTCGGGAGTCAGCGGCATGTTGGCACCTTCAAACACGGCCATGCAGCCGTTGTCCACCAGGGCCTGGGCGCCCTCGGCGTCCATCTCGTTCTGGCTGGCGCAGGGGTGAGCGATGTCGCACTTGACCTTCCAGATGTTCTTGCAGCCTTCCACATAGCTGGCGCCTTCCACCTCGTCGGCATAGACACTGATGCGGGCGCGGCGCTTCTGCTTGATGTCAAAGAGCTTGGGCAGATCGATCCCCTTGGGATCGTAGACATAGCCCTTGGAGTCGGACATGGCGACAACCTTGCCGCCCAGCTGGGTGACCTTCTCGGCGCAGTACTGGGCCACATTGCCGGAGCCGGAGACCACGACGGTCTTGCCCACATAGCTCTCGCCCTTGAGGTGCTTGAGCGCCTCGGAGGAGAAGTAGCACAGGCCGTAGCCGGTGGCCTG
>CAMNKQ010000083.1 GCA_946542465.1 uncultured Clostridia bacterium
TTTCGGATCTCGGTGCCCTTGGACAGGTTGCCGTCCACCCGGATCTGACCGCTGAGGAAGAGCTTGTCAAAGCTCAGCTCGCCCTTTGCCATAGCCAGCAGGTGGTCGAAGTTCGCGGTCACGTAGGCGTCGGCCCCGTCGTAGGAATAGGGCTCCATCCGGAAGGGCTCCCGTTCCTCGTTGGAAAAGCGCACATACAAGACGCCCTCTGTCCGCCCGGTCACATGGATCTGCACCACCCGCTGATAGTCCGCGGTAAAGATGCCGTGGAAGCGTTCCCGGTTCTCCGCGTCCAGCTCCACATAGGCCGCCTTCAGCTCGGCAAAGGCCTCCTCGAAGGGGACGGCGCTTCCGCTCTCCCCGTCGAAGATTTCCGCGTACATGCGCTGATAGCGCTCCGCGCTGCGCTTCCAGGAGAAGTCCTTCTCCATGCAGCGCCTGCGCAGCAGGCAGAAGGTCTCCTCGTCGCAGAAGTAGACCCGCAGCGCGCTCATAATGGCCAGCAGCAGATCCTTTCCCTGGTAGTTGGAGAAGGAAAAGCCATCGCCGATGCCGTCAAAGTCGCTGTAGGGCCGGACGGAATCCTTGAGGCCGCCGGTCTCGTGGACGATGGGGATTGTGCCGTAGCGCATGGCCATCATCTGGCTCAGGCCGCAGGGTTCAAAGCGGGAGGGCATCAGATAGAAGTCCGAGCCCGCGAAGACCTCGCTGGCCACCTGCTCGGTATATTGGTCGGAAAAGCCGAACTGCCCCGGCCAGCGCCGGCAGCACTGCTCAAAGTATTCCACATAATGGGCGTCGCCCTGTCCGAAGAGGATCACCTGCACACCCAGCTCCATGAGCTTCGGCAGGATCTCCCGGATCAGCTCGATTCCCTTCTGCTCCACGAGTCTGGCGACCGAGCACAGGATCGGAAAGCGCGGCTCCTCATCCAGCCCGAACTTCTTCTGCAGCGCCGCCTTGCAGAGAGCCTTGCCGCTCATATCCTCCTCCGAGAAAGCGAAGGGCAGGCGCTTGTCCAGACGCGGGTCATAGTGGTCCATGTCAATGCCGTTGAGGATGCCGCGCAGCTTGCTGTCCACCAGGTCCGCCACGCCCTGCAGTCCGCAGCCGAAGGCGGGATAGTGCAGCTCTCTGGCGTAGGTGGGGGAGACGGTGGAAACCGCGTCCGCCATCAGCATGGCCCCTTTCATCAGGTTCACGTCCCGGCGCCCTTCGTAGATGTAGCCCAGGCCGCCGTCATACCAGCCCCAGGGCAGGCCGAAGGTGTCCTTGAGTTCGCTCGCGCCGTACTGGCCCTGATAGGCGATGTTGTGGATGGTATAGACGGTCTTGACCTTTTTCAGCTCGCTCCGGTAGACGGTGTCGTTCTTCAGATAGATGATGGCCAGCGCCGTCTCCCAGTCGTTGCAGTGCAGGATCTCCGGGAAAAAGTCCAGATGGTCCATCAAATCGATCACCGCCCGGCAGAACCAGGCGAAGCGCAGCTTGTCATCGTCGTAGCCGTAAAGCTTTGGCCGGTCGAAGAAGGGGTCGTTCTCTACAAACCACACAGGCACGCCGTGGTTCTCTCCCCGCCAGAGGGCGCAGGGATACCTGCTGCCGTTGAGGCTGACGCAGCTCTCTTTGACGCAGCGCAGCTCGCCGCCGAAGCGCTCTTTGACGCAGCGGTAGAGCGGTGTGATCACCGCGATCTCATTCCCCTCCGCCTGCAGCGCGGGCGGCAGAGAGAAGGCCACGTCCGCCAGGCCTCCGGATTTGGAGAAGGGGGCGCACTCGCTGCTTACGAACAAAATCTTCATGGGGTTTTCCCTCCGTATTCCTCAATCGGGAGAGCGCAAGCGCTCTCCCGGTTCGGTCTCTTCTCTTATTTTAAAGCTTGTTCACGTAGTCGATGACCGCCTGGGCCGCCTTGTCGCAGCCGCCCTCCCGGTGCATCTGCTCGCCCATGGCCCGGGCCTTCTCGCCGTAGGCGGGATTCTCGATCAGCTCGGTCAGGACCTTGCGCAGGCTCTCCTCGGTGACCTGCTCCTTGAGCAGCACGCCGCTGGTGATGCCAAGCTCCTCCATACGGTGGGCAGTGAAGATCTGCTCATCCATTTGCGGGATGCACATCATGGGTACGCCGTTATACAGCGCTTCCATCACGCTACCGACGCCCGCGTGGGTGAGGAAGAAGCTGGTGTGCCGCAGCACCTCCAGCTGGGGGGTAAAGGCCATGGTGGTGACGTTGGCGGGAATCTCGCCCAGATCCTCGGGCTTGATGCTCTTGCCCAGGGAGCAGAGGACGTTGATGTCAAGATCCTTCACCACGGGGAAGAGCATCTTGTAAAACTCCGGCCAGTTGTTGAAGAGGCTGCCCAGAGAGGTATAGAGCAGGGGCTTGCCGTTCTTCGGCGGCTGCCAGCTGCCGTCGCCCGCCCGGGGAGCGATCTGCGCCCCGGCAAAGAAGAAGCGGTCGCCAAAGCTCTCGCCGCCGGGCTGGAACTCCCGTGTCAGGGTGGAGATGTTGAAGTCGGCGGTGGCCTCAAAGATCTCGCTGGGGGTCAGCAGCGGTCCGCCGTATTCCTTCTGGAACTCCTCGGCCATCTCCAGCGCCGCCTTGCGGGCAGGGGAATCCGGGAACTCCGGCCAGGTGCGGAAGATGGAGAAGTCCTTGCCCGGGGCGTAGCTGGTGAACATCATGATCAGGGGGATGCCCAGCTTCCAGGCCGCCAGACGCCCTGCCACCGCCATCTCGTCGGCGATAATCACGTCGGGGCGGTTTTCCGTAAGGCCCTCCATGATGGCGTCGATGGCCTCCTTGGCCATGCCCAGGAAGACCAGCGGGATGACCGCCAGAAATTCCTCCTTGCCCATGTAGGGGCCGGAGTAGCGCTCCTGCACCTCGGGGAAGACGCACAGTCTCGCCCCGGTCATCTCCACCTGGGCGCGCTGGGATTCGGGGGCGTAGTAGTCCACCTCCACGCCTTTTTTCACAAGTTCGGTGATCATGGGCAGGCTGGACAGGATGTGTCCGCCGGAGCCGACAGGAATGTATGCAGCTTTCATGTTACTCCCTCCGTTTTTATCCGTTCAGTTTTCCGTCAAACACGCCGTTGACCCAGGTGCAGAAGAGCTCCTTCCACTGGCGGCAGGCCGTCATATCCGGCGGTGCGAAGGGGCCGACCTGGCGCGGAATGCAGGCGCCGAAGCCGTGGCCGCCATAGGGGAAGAGGTGCAGCTCGCAGGAGACGCCGGCCTTCGCATAGCTCTGCTGCAGCTCCACCAGGAAGGGAGGCGGCACCACAAAGTCGTCGGCACAGGCGCAGAGGAAGGCGGGCGCGTCGCCCGATTGCACATGGGTGCGCAGGTCATAGCGGTCGGCAAAGGCCTCCCGCCGCTCCGGGTCCTCATAGAGGTCCCGGCCGCCGATGACCGCGGTGATCTTGTCCCCGTGCATGGACACGGCGGGATAGATCAGCCCCAGGGCGTCGGGTCTGCCGTCCACCGCGTCGATCTCGTCCGGCGTATAGCCGGGCCAGGCCACCGGCTCGTCCCGGAAGCACAGGGCCTCTACGCCGGCCAGATTGCCGCCGGCGGAGAAGCCGGCCAGACCGATCTTATGGGCATCGAGGCCGTATTCCGCCGCGTGGAAGCGCACATAGCGCACGGCCCGCTGGGCGTCCAGGTACATCAGCGGCGCCCGGTAGGGATAGCTGCGGTACCAGAGGACGAAGGCGCTGATGCCCGCCGCGTTGAGGAATTCCGCCACCTCCTGACCCTCGCTGTCCATGGACTTGGTCAGATAGGCGCCGCCGGGGCAGAGGATCACGCAGCGGTCGCTGCCCGGGCTGAGGAAGGGGATCAGCAGCGGCACGTCGGAGTAAGTCTCCTCGGCGTAGCCGTGCTCCATCTCCTGGTCCCAGACCATATAGTCGTTGCCGCGCAGATCGCCCAGTTCGTCCGTGCTCTTGTCCCAGATGCCGGGGTACTTGGTGAACACGTCCTCCATGGTCAGGCTCTTGTCGATGTTCATTACGTCGCTCTTGCTCTTGCCGGTGTTGCCGGGGATTCGGCCCGCCTCGCCCCAGATGGGCAGATGGGGCAGCTTGCTGTCCAGTCGCATTCTCTTTACTCCTTCCAAACGATCAATTCTTTCAGTTCCGCGATGGCCTGCTCCAGCTTTTCAGGCTCGACAGGCAGAAAGCCCATGCTCCGAAAATCCGCCAGGCCGCCTCCGGAAAATTCCGGGTTATTCTCCTTTGCCATGCCGGCCAGCGCCGGGGTCAGGCGCAGGAGGATCGCCATGGCGTCCTCGTTTTGCGCCAGCGTGCGCAGCGGGGTGTTCTCGTCAAAGGTCTTGCGGTAGTCCCGCTCCGGCATGTAGCGGTAGTCGTAGTTTCCGGCGAGAAGCCGCTCCGGCTCCCGCCCGCTGCGGGGCAGCCGCAGCTCGGCCTCGCAGCCGAAGGGGATCTCCACATGTACCTCCAGCATGCCGTCCGGGCAGATGCGGGTATTGCAGACGTAGCGCCCGGAGGCCGAGTCGTAGCTTGCGTGGAGATAGCCCAGGCGGGCGTCCGGCTCGGGGGCCAGGATGGCTTTCCGGAAGCCCGGGCAGGCCGGACGGATGCCGGCGCCGTAGGCATAGAGGAACTCCATCACGCTTCCGTAGGCATAGTGGTTGAGAGAGTTCATCCCCGTGTCGGAGATGGTGCCGTCGGGGCCAACGCTGTTCCAGCGCTCCCACACGGTGGTAGCCCCCAGGTTCACGGCGTAGAGCCAGCTGGGGAAGCCTTCCTGCAGCAGGAAGTCATAGGCCAGCTCCGTCATGCCGTTCTCCGCCAGCACCGTGCACAGCAGCGGCGCGCCCAAAAAGCCGCAGCGGATGCGGTAGCCGTCTTTCTTCAAGCGCTCCGCGAACTGGCTGACCAGTCTCTCCCGGTCACGCCACAGCCCGAATTTCAATGCCACCACATAGGCCGCCTGGGTGTCCAGGGCAAAACGCCCGTTGGGCGTAAAGTATTCGTTCAGGATCTCCCTGCGGCTCTGCTCCGCCAGGTTCTCAAAGCGGGCAGCGTCTTCCTTTTCCCCCAGCGCTGCAGCCGCCTTGGCCGCCAGGAAGGCGGAATGGTGGTAGTAGGCCGCGCCGACGAAGCGATCGTCCGTACCGCCTTTGTAGCTGGTCTCGCTGGGGCCGTCCAGGCCGAGCCAGTCGCCGAACTGGAAGGGCGGATCGAAGCTGTAATGCCGCTGCGTATCCATGCGGTCCATATAGTCCACCCAGCCCTTGATCATCGGGTAGGCAAAGCGCAGCCCGCCCAGATCTCCGAAGGCCCGGAACACCGCCATGGGCAGGAAGGCGCCCGCGTCGCCCCAGGCGCTGGCAGCGTCGTCCTTGTGGCCGATGTTGGGCACATAGTTGGGGATCGCCCCGTGGAGGAAAGCCTGTTCATCCATCAGATCCTGTTCGAACTTCCGGTAGAAGGCGCGGGTGTCGCAGTGATAGCCGGCCGTGGGGGCGAAGATCTGGGCGTCGCCGGTCCAGCCCAGGCGCTCGCTGCGCTGGGGGCAGTCGGTGGGCATATCGATGAAGTTGGATTTCAGGCCCCAGAGGGTATTTTCATACAGGCGGTTGAGCTTGGCGTTTCCGGTCTCGAGAAAGCCGATCCGCTCCAGCTCGGAGGATAGTACGCAGCCCCGGAAGCTCTCTTTTTTCAGCTCTCCCACCCAGCCGCTGACGCGCACATAGCGGAAGCCGAAGAAGGTAAAGTGGGGGTGAACGGTCTCCCGCTCACCGCCGGAGACGTACTCGAAACGGGAGCGCGCGTCCCGATAGTTTTTGTTGTAAAAGTTTCCCTGCTGCAGGATTTCCCCGAAGTCCAGGGTGATGGTCGTGCCCGCGGGAAAGTCCGCGTCGAATTCGGGAAAGCCCGCGAAGTTCTGGCCGAAGTCCAGCACGGTCTCCCCGGCGGGGGTGTGCAGGATTTCCCGCACCGGCAGCCTTTCCGCCACCGTAATGGGCAGGCTCAAGCGGTCTGTCAGATGGGATTTGAGCAGGTTTTTCGTGTCGGGATCTTTTTCCGGCTCTGTCAGCACCTCCGCCGGCTTCTCCTCTCCGGGAGCAAGGCTGCGGTCCAGGGTCTCGCCGTAATAGATGCCGCTGTCCACGATCTGAGAGGGAGTCCAGGTGAAGCCGCCGTCGGTTTTCAGGCAATCGTGGCTGCCGTCGGCATAGTCCAGGTGCAGCTCTCCGATCACAGCCATGCGGCTGCCATAGTTGTTCGCCTGATTCTCCAGGCCGAAAACGCCCATGTACCAGCCCTTGCCCAGCAGGAAGCTCAGTTCGTTCTCTCCCTCGCGCAGCGTATCCGCTCGGAAGGTGATGACCTGGAGGCGTGTCTCGTAGTTGGTGACGCCGGGCAGCAGGTATTCCTCGCCCAGCTTTTCGCCGTTCAAATAGGCTTCAAAAAGGCCCAGACCGGTGGCGTAGAGCCGGGCGCGAACCAGACCCGGCCTGACCGTGAAACGGCGGCGCAGCAGCGGGTGGCAGTCCTCGCCTTTCGGCGCGGCGATCCAGTCCGCCGTCCAGGGCTC
>CAMNKQ010000084.1 GCA_946542465.1 uncultured Clostridia bacterium
AATAATAACGCGAACGACACGATTAGCTTTCATGGGCCTTCCTCCTTCGAGTCTATACTTTTAGCCGATTACGAAAGTCGCAAACAAGCTTGGATTATTGCCCCGGAGGGTATTGAAATCCGTTTTTGAGGCAGCTTTGCCGCCTCAAAAACACCCTGAGGCGAGCTAAGCGAGCCCTCATGCCGACGTCAGAAGAAGCTCACGCCGCTCCGTTTCCGCCAAGCATGGCGAAAACTATGCTCTGTTCCCTCCTTCTTCCTTTACAAAATCAAAGCAGATGCTTTGATTTTGAGAGGAGGAGCAGCGGACTGAACGAGCTTTCGTGTTGCTACACGGAAGCGAGCGATAGGGAGCTTGCGACGACGTAAGCATGAGTCCTTAATTGCGAAACAAGTTTCGCAATTAATCAGTCTACATTCTAATATAGCATTTTGCCGCAGGAGGGTCAACATAAATTTCTTTCCCGCGCCGGAGAAGGCCGCGCCGCGGGCCGCTTGATTTTGGCGCGGAGCTCTGCTATGCTGGAGGCAGAACACAAAAGGAGCGTGATTTGCATGAAACTGACCTGGTACGGCCATTCCTGCTTTCTCATCGAGACGGAGGCCGGTTCTCTGGTTTTCGACCCCTACGCCCCCGGAAGCGTGCCGGGGATGAGTCTCCCGCCGCTGCGGGCGGACGCGGTGGTCTGCAGCCACGGGCACCGGGATCACGGCTATGCCGCGGGCGTGACGCTCACCGGGCGCGAGCCGGGCTTCACGCTGCGGAGCATCCCCTGCTTCCACGATGAGGAAAAGGGCGCCAAGCGGGGCGAAAACCGCATCACCGTGCTGGAGGCCGAGGGCCTGCGCGTGGCGCATCTGGGCGATCTGGGCCATAGGCTCAGCGCCGAACAGCTGGCCGCGCTGGGAAAGCTGGATCTGATGCTGATCCCCGTGGGCGGCTTCTACACCATCGACGCGGACACCGCCGCCGCCCTGGTGAAAGCGGCGCAGCCCCGCCACTGCATCCCCATGCACTACCGGGGCGAGGGCTTTGGCTACGACGTGATCGGCCCGGTGGAGGACTTCACCCGGCACTTTGACGCCGTGCAGCAATCAGACAGCAATGTGCTGGAGCTTCAGGATGCCGAGGCGCCTGTGATCGTGCTGCGCTGCCCGGTATAAACGCGAAAAAGATCCGCTGTTTCGTCGGAAACAGCGGATCTTTTCAGGCGTTTTTCGTTTTTTTCCGCGGGGTCTTGACCGGGCACCAGCGGCGGCGATAGACCATATACTCAGCCAGCAGGCTCAGGGGCAGCGCCGCGATCACGTCCACAGCGGAGTGCTGCTTGACGAACATGACCGACAGGCAGATCAGCACGATCCAGGCCGTCAGGACTGCCTTCCACAGAGGGCTGGCGTCCTTCTTTTTGAGCCAGGCCGACAGGATGCCCAGGGAATAAGCCACATGCAGGGACGGGCAGACCCCGGTGGGGGTGTCAAAGTCGTAGATGATGCCCAGGCCCCAGGTGAACAGGTTCTGATGCGCGAAGACCGCGGGGCGCAGATCCTGCCGGGTGGGATAGAGGATGTAGACCGCCATGGCCACCACCTGGGTGATGATGATAAAGGTGGACAAATCCTTGAAGCTCTGGATGTCATAGAGGAAGAAATACAAAAGCGAGATGACGATCAGAGCATACCAGGACACATAGAACAGCACAAAGCCCTCCCGGAAGGGCACCAGGTCGTCCAGGAAGCAGTAAACCACATGGCAGCGCTCGGCCGGGATCAGATTCTCCGTCAGAAAATAGAAGACGAAGTAGAATACCCAGCCCAGCAGGAGCTTAATATGGGCATACTGGGGCTCGTTGATGCGCCGCAGGCGGAAGCCGGTATAATCGACAACGGGTTTTTTCATGCGCTCTCCTCTGCCGTCGGACGACTGGACGGATAATCCCGCTTGCGGATGTTCCGATAGGGGACGACCGTGTGCTCCGGCAGCGACTCGGCCTTGGCGGTGATGCTGTCCATCAGATACTGCTTGATCCGTTCCCGCTCCTCAGCGATGGGCGCGTCGGGGTTGAAGCGGATCGGCTCGCAGATGTGGCTCTGGTGCAGATTGGGCGCGATGTACAATGGCACAAACTGCAGCGCCTTGCCGGTCTTCTTATAATATAGTTTTGCCAGGTCGATGAAGCGATCCTGGAAGTCATACAGAACGTGGTTGTATTTCTTGTTGTACTCGGGAAAAATCAGGATGTTGTATCCCTCCTGCAGGCGCTGCAGGCTCAGCTTCAGCGTGGTGAGCAGGCGGGAATCGTGGTAGACGGGAATGGTGTGGGCGTTATTGAACAGGCATACGGCGAGAGGCGTGACCAGATAGGACAGCAGATGGAAAAACCAGTGCGTCCACTTGGGATGGAAGGACCAGAAATCGGTGAAGGCATAGTCCGGTGCCTCCCCCCAGTGCAGCAGTTGCCCGGCGCACCAGATATATTTGTGCCCCGGGAGGTACAGCTCCCCGACGATGGGTCCGTTCATTTGGGTGTGGTTGCCGACGAGGATACAGGGTTCCTCGGGCAGCTTCTCCTCTCCCACGATCGTCGGCCGCCGGTAAAACAGGTAGACAAAGAAGCGCAGGATCTTATACAGGATGGATTGTTTTTTCTCTTGCATGAACCTCATTCTTTCTGTGCCAAAGCGCCGCGGCCCGGCCCTCCGGGGTTCCCCGGTCCCAACGCAAGAGGTATTGTAGCCAAGCGGGGCGGCAAAGTCAAGGGAATAACGGTGAACAATTTATGACTAAAGGCCAACATTTTTCGTCCCCTGCCCAAAATTCTCTCCGAAAAGAGCAAAATTTGTTGTTGACTTCCGGCCTTTGGGATGGTAGTATTACGAAGTACGCGCCCGCGCTCTCAGCGATGGGGTCATGCCGCCGATGCGGTTGCCTTTCCGCCCATGGCCGCGACGCAGGGCATAGCGAATTTTGAAAGGAGTTTTGTCCCATGATCACCAAGGAAAAGAAGACCAAAGTTATCGGCGAAAACGCCACCCACGAGAACGACACCGGTTCTCCCGAGGTCCAGATCGCGATCCTGACCGAGCGTATCCGCGAGCTGACCGAGCATCTGAAGCAGCACCCCAACGACGACCACAGCCGTCTGGGTATGTACAAGATGGTCGGTAAGCGCCGCCGTCTGCTCGACTATCTGGCCAAGAAGGACATCGAGCGTTATCGTGCCATTATCGCCAAGCTGGGTATCCGCAAGTAAGATTGCAGCCCCGGCCTGTCTGCTGAAGGTTATGAAGGTTTTTGCAGGGAGATAATTGAATAGATCTCCCTGCATTTTTTATAACCCGGCCATTCCAACCCATCGGGAAGCCGACAGATTAGTATTTGAAAAAGTTTCAAGCGCCGCGTTGGGATTTTTTCAAGTGCTAAGATGTCGGGTTCTCACACACTTTACAAAGGAGACACCTGTATGATCATCACCAACAAGCAGTTCCCCAACTACCGCAAGTACGAAATGATGTACGAAGGCCGCCCCCTGTCGATGGAAGTCGGCAAGATGGCCGAGCTCTGCAACGCCGCTGTTCTGGTCCGCTATGGCGAGACCACCGTTCTGGTCACCTGCACCGCCTCCGCCCGCCCCAAGGACGGCATCGACTACTTCCCCCTCTCCGTGGACTTCAATGAGAAGCTCTACGCCGTGGGCCGCATCCCCGGCAGCTTTATGCGCCGCGAGGGTAAGCCCTCTCTGCCCGCCGTTCTGGCCTCCCGCCTGATCGACCGGCCCATGCGTCCCCTCTTCCCCTCCGACCTGCGCAATGACGTGGTCATCGCCTGCGAGGTCCTGTCCGTGGATCGCGACTGCTCCCCCGAGATCACCGCGATGATCGGCGCCTCCGCCGCGGTCTCCATTTCCGACGTGCCCTTCAACGGCCCCATCGCCGGCATCGTCCTGGGCTGGGACGGCGAGAAGTATCTCTTCAACCCCACCAAGGCCGAGCGCGAGCGCAACCGCATGACCACCACCGTCGCCGCCACCCACAAGAAGATCGTCATGATCGAGTCCGAGGCCGACCAGGTTCCCGACGACGTCATGTACGAGGGCATCGTGCAGGCGCACGAGCATCTGCAGCCGGTTCTCGACCTGATCGACAAGATGGTCGCGGAGATCGGCAAGCCCAAGTTCGAGTATGAGCACGCCGCTTTCGACGATGAGCTCTTCGAGCTGCTGGTCAATAACGAGTTTGAGTCCATGGAGCACTGCATGGACACCGACGACAAGAACGTCCGCGAGGCCCGCGTCAACGAGTGGATCACCATGGTCCAGGAGAAGTACGGCGAGGAGCATCCCGACATGATGCAGTACATGGACGAGATCCTGTACAAGCTGCAGAAGAAGGTCGTCAAGAAGTGGCTGCTGGCCGGCAAGCGTGTCGACGGCCGCGCCATGAACGAGATCCGTCCTCTGGCCGCCGAAGTCGGCGTGATCCCCCGCGTGCACGGTTCCGGCCTCTTCACCCGCGGCCAGACCCAGGTGCTCTCCATCGCCACCCTCGCCACCCTCTCCGAGTCCCAGAAGCTCGACACCATCTGGGAAGAGGAAGAGAAGCGCTTCATGCACCACTACAACATGCCCTCCTACTCCACCGGTGAGGCCCGTGCCTCCCGCAGCACCGGTCGCCGTGAGTACGGCCATGGCGCTCTGGTGGAGAAGGCTCTCCAGTCCGTCATCCCCGACGTGGAGGACTTCCCCTATGCCATCCGCGTCGTCTCCGAGGTTCTCTCCTCCAACGGCTCCACCTCTCAGGGCTCCATCTGCGGCTCCACGCTGGCTCTGATGGACGCCGGTGTGCCTCTGAAGGCCCCCGTCGCCGGCATCTCCTGCGGCCTGATCCAGGACGGCGACAACTTCACCACCTTCATCGACATCCAGGGTGTTGAGGACTTCCACGGCGAGATGGACTTCAAGGTGGCCGGCACCAAGCAGGGCATCACCGCCATCCAGATGGACCTGAAGAACGACGGTCTGAAGCACGAGATCGTGAAGGAAGCCTTCGCCATCACCAAGGAGGCCCGCTTCCAGATCCTGGACGCCATCATGCTCAAGGCCATTGCCGAGCCTCGCAAGGAGCTGGCCAAGACCGCGCCCAAGATGATCCAGATCAAGATCAACCCCGACAAGATCCGCGAGGTCATCGGCTCCGGCGGCAAGGTCATCCAGAAGATCACCGCCGACACCGGCTGCAAGATCGACATCAACGACGACGGCTCCATCTTCATCGCCTCCTCCGACATTGAGGCCTGCCGCGCCGCCCGCAAGACCATTGAGGACATCGTCTTTGAGCCCGAAGTGGGCGCGCTGTATTACGGCGAGGTCAAGCGTGTCATCTCCAACCTGGGCGCTTTCGTGGAGATCGCCCCGGGCAAGGACGCCATGTGCCACATCAAGGACCTGGAGTTCAAGCGCACCGAGAAGGTCGAGGACGTGCTGAACGTCGGCGACAAGACCTGGGTCAAGTTCACCGGCATCGACGAGAAGGGCCGCTGGAACATCTCCCGCAAGGACGCCCTGCGCGAGCGCGGAGAAGCCTAAAGCGTCAGAAGAAACTCGCTCCATTTCATTTTCCCCAACTCCGAAAAAGGAGTTGGGGAAAATTTCATATCCGCTCCTCCCTTCTTCCTTTTTCGCGTCAAACCCTTCCTTGCGGTACCCGGAAAACACTTCGGGCTTTCGCTTCTCC
The DNA here is from genome assembly GCA_946542465.1 of uncultured Clostridia bacterium. GTDB lineage: Bacteria > Bacillota > Clostridia > Oscillospirales > Oscillospiraceae > Limivicinus. The sequence continues at coordinate 5,733 of CAMNKQ010000084.1, forward strand.
TCGTGTTTTCCGACCGCTGCGGTAATCTCGCGACCGCTTCTTCCGCCCCCGGCGGTGCGGTCACGACATTTGCTGGGCTTTGCCGCGAGGAACAGGGGACACGGAAGAAACTCGCTCCATTCCATTCCCCAAGGCCAGAATGGCTTTGGGGAATTTTCATGACCGCCCCTTTCTTTTTTGGAAAAAGACGCCTTTGTTTCCGTCAAGAGAAATTTTGAAAATCCGTTTTTAGGATTCGAGAGATTTTTGGAGATTTCACGAGCTTTTGAGAGAATTGATTTTCTAAATTAAATTTTCTGTTGACAGGCTCCCATCCCTGTGGTATAAAGAATGAGCGCGCCGCGAAAAACGGTGCGCCGAAACATGTTTTATCATTTCGATACAATATTGGAGGCAAGACTATGTCCACTACCATGCTCACCAAAGAGACTGTCGAGCGCAAGTGGTACGTCATCGATGCAGCCGGCAAGCCCATGGGCAAGACCGCTGCTCTGGCGGCCGACCTGCTGCGCGGCAAGCTCAAGACCACCTACACCCCTCATGTTGACTGCGGTGACTATGTCATCATCATCAACGCCAAGGACGCCGTTCTCACCGGCAAGAAGCTGGAGCAGAAGTACTATCGTACTCACTCCGGTTATCCCGGCGGTCTGAAAGAGACCCAGTACAAGACCCTGATGGCCA
>CAMNKQ010000085.1 GCA_946542465.1 uncultured Clostridia bacterium
CTTTTTGGACCTAACTGGTGCTTTTGTTATTCGACGCTATTTTGCAACGCGCCCTTTGTGTCCTTATGGCTCATAATAGCGATCCTCGGCCCATTTGGCGGGGTTTCCGTCGATGTAGTTCCAGATTTCGCGGTAATCGTCCTCCGTGCGGATGATATGCTCGTGAAACGAGCGCTGCCAAAGCTTACCGGACAAGCCGGCCTCACGACATTGATTTGCCGCCAGAGATTTGAACGCACCGACGATCCGTCCTAACGTAGGGGCGACCCTTGCGGTCGCCCGCTGTTCGTCAATCGTACAAATGAAATGTACGTGATTCGGCATGATCACATATGGATCAAGAGTAATCCTGTACAAATGCGCGGTCTGACGAAGGCATCGTTCAACGATCGATCCGTATCCGGTCAAATCCAGCAACGGGCGACCGCAAGGGTCGCCCCTACGAATTGTCGAGAGAATGCACCGCCGGTCATGGGTGCAGATCGTGACGAAATAGGCGCCGGGACTGGAATAATCATACTCCGGCAGGCGTATTGCTTTTCGTTTGGGAAGCTCCATGGCGATAATCCTTTTTTAGCTGCATAAAAGGGAAGCCTTGACGGGCGATTCATGAATCGCCCTACGGCGGGGCCTGGCGCATTTCTCTTACACCCGCTTGAAATGGCGGGTGAGGCTCTCGTACTGGTGCAGGGACAGGGGCAGGGGGAAGCCCATGTCCATGAGGGCCGCGGCGGGATAGAGCCTGCCGTCCTCCCGGCAGCGGTAGAGCGCGCCGGGGGTGAGGCCCCGGAGCTTGAGATAGGAGCCGGTCATGTTGCCCTCGATCTCCTGCAGCACGGCGCAGACCAGGGCCTCGCTCCCGTCCTCGGCGGCAAACTCCCAGGCGCCAACGCGCTCGCGCCCCGGGTCGCTCAGGCGGTAATAGAGCCCGCCGTGGATGAGCGCCGCGTCCGCCTTGAAGGCGGCGATCTGCCGTCCCACCTCCCGCTTCTCCTCCTCGGAGAGCTTGGCGGGATCCAGCTCAAAGCCGAAGGTGCCGCTCATGGCCACGGTGCCCCGGGTGGAAAGGGGCGTCGTGCGGCCGGTCTGGTGGTTGGGGCAGGCGGAGACGTGGGAGCCCATGGCGGAGATGGGATAGCCGAAGGAGGTCCCGTACTGGATGGACAGGCGGTTCACCGCGTCGGTGTTGTCGCTGCACCAGATCTGGGGCGAATAGTAGAGCATGCCCGCGTCGAAGCGCCCGCCGCCGCCGCTGCAGCCCTCGATCAGCAGATCGGGATAGCGCCGCACCAGGCGCTCCAGGATATCGTAGAGGCCCAGCATGTAGTCGTAGAGCACCCGGCCCTGGGCCTTGTCCTCGTGGGAGAAGGCCTCGGCGATGGAGCGGTTCACGTCCCACTTGAGATACTCGATGTTCCCCTGATCCAGCACCGCGCAGATGCGTTTATAGATCTCCTCGCAGACCTCTCTGCGGGAGAGATCCAGCACCAGCTGATACCGGGAGCGCTGGGGCTTTTCGCCCGGGATGGCCAGGGCCCAGTCGGGGTGGGCGCGGTAGAGCTCGCTGTCCTCGCTCACCATCTCCGGCTCCATCCAGATGCCGAACTTGAGGCCGCGCTGGTTCACCGCCCGGATCAGATCGCCCAGGCTGCCGCCGAGCTTTTCCTCGTTGGCACTCCAGTCGCCCAGGGCGCGGCAATCGTCCCGGCGCTCGCCGAACCAGCCGTCGTCCATCACCAGCATCTCCACCCCCAGGGCCTTGGCCTCGTCGGCCAGGCGGAGGAGGGATTCCCCGCTGAAGCCGAAATAGGAGGCCTCCCAGCTGTTGAGGAGGATGGGCCGCACAGAATCCCGGTACTTGCCGCGGCAGACATGCTTTTGCAGGCAGCGGTGCAGGTTGTGGGAAATCGTCTCCAGACCGGTATCGCTGTAGCTGAGGATCACCTCGGGGGCCGTCAGGCTCTCGCCCGGCGCGAGAGGATAGGCGAACTTCTCCCCCGCCAGGGACATGCTCAGGCGGGTCTGGCCGTAGCCGTCCTTTTCGCAGTCGGCCCGGAAGCCGCCGGAATAGACGTACTGCATGGCCCAGCAGCGGCCGGAGCTCTCGGTGGCGTCCCGGTCGCAGAGGATGACAAAGGGATTGTAGTGGTGGGAGGAATAGCCCCGGCGGCTGCCGACGCTCAAAAGGCCGTGCTCCGCCGGGCGGCGGCAGAGCTGCCGCTCCAGGGCGTGGCGGCCGTAGAAGGAGAGAAGATCGAAGTCCCCGGAGACAAAGTCCAGGCAGGCGGAGCCCAGCTTCTCCACCGTGACGGCGGCGCTCCCCTCATTGCTGACAATGGCGCTGCGGGTGATAATGTCCAGCCGGGGCAGAACGCCGTAGAGCAGCGTCACCCTCAGGCCGCTGCGTTCATTTTGAAGCTCAATGCGCAGGGTCTCACTCTCGTCCTCCTCGGCCTCGGCATAGACCGCGGGCAGGCCGGGAAGGGCGTACTTCCCGCTCTCGATGCGGTGGCCCCGGTAGCGCAGGTCGCAGCCCCAGGCGCCGCTCTCGTCCCGGATGCTCAGAAGCGTGGAGCGATAGTCGCCGCTGCCCTGGACGGGAAACTCCTGGGGCAGCACGTCCAGGGAATAGGTCCTGTCCGGACCTGCGTCGTAGGGGTTGCCGGAGAAGCCCCGGTCGGCAAACTGGAGCAGATAGTCCATACAGCCCTCGCTGCGCCTTCCGTAGTACAGGTGCAGCAGGTAGCCGAAGCGGTACACCTGCATCTGATACGTGCTGTGCGCGGTGTGGAGCGTAAAGGTCTTGTTCGTTTCGTCAAATACGATCGCCATGGGAAAGTCCTCCGTTGTATTAGGCTGCAAAGCCCTCGTAAAGTAGTTTAATCAGCAGAAGGCCCAGCACCGTCAGGATGATGGGCCGGGTGATTTTCGCCCCCCTGGAGAGGGCCAGGCCGGAGCCGATGTAGTTGCCCAGCATGTTGCAGGCCGCGGCGGCCAGGCCCAGCGGGACCACCACCTGTCCCCCGGCGAGAAAGACGGCCAGGGAGCTGAGATTGGTGCTCAGGTTGATGGCCTTGGCCTGGGCGTTGGCCTCCCCCACGCTGAGGCGGGCAAAGGCCGTGAAGGCGATGATGAGAAAGGTGCCGGTGCCCGGGCCGTAAAAGCCGTCGTACAGGCCGATGCCAAAGGCGGCCAGGGCGCAGACGGCCAGGGTCCGGCCGTCGGTGCACGCCTCGCCCGACGGCCGGTCGGGAAAGAGGCGGGGGTTGAGCACCACGAAGGCCGCCGCGGGAAGCACCACGAAGAGGATCGCCCGGATGAGCCGCTCGTCCGTCCGCAGGCTCAGGCGCGCACCCAGGGCCGAGCCCAGCAGGGCCGCGGCGATGCCGGGCAGAACCAGCTTGGGGCGGATCAGCCTGTTTTTCACAAAGCGGGCCGTGGCCAGGGAGGTGCCGCAGGCGGAGGAGAGCTTGTTGGTGGCGATGGCGGCGTGCACGGGCAGGCCGGCAAAGAGATAGGCCGGGAGGGAGATGAGCCCTCCCCCGCCGGCGATGGAGTCCACAAAGCCCGCCAGAAACAGCAGCGGGCAGACGATGAGAAACATGCGGGGCGTGAGCGTCATAAGAATTCCTTCTATAGAATGTATTGCCATCACATATTGACACGGCCGCGCCGCTTTGTCAATGCCTCTTTTTTCGGCAGAGGCGACGGTCTTCTCTCCGGCCCGCCTCCCCTTTTTCGTCCAAAATGTACATTGACAAGGCCCTGCCAGAAACCTTATAATAAGCACGATCTTTAAACGATTCAGAGAAATCGGCAAGAGGAAGTGAAGAGCCCTGGGTTACGTCTGTCCGGGGATGCGTCTGTCTTGCCGAAGGGCAAGCTTTTTTTATGTGCGGAGGTAGAGCGCATGACCCTGTTCCACACAGGAAACACCGATGATAAGGCCGCGGCATCCGCTTTCTTCCTGGAGAGCGGCAACGCCGCTTTTTCCCGTTTTTCCTCTCCAGAATATACGATCCTTCCCGGCTTTTGCGATGTGCATGTGCATTTTCGCGAGCCGGGTTTTTCGTATAAAGAGACGATCCTCTCCGGCACCCGGGCCGCGGCCCGGGGCGGCTACACCGCCGTGTGCACGATGCCGAACCTGAACCCGGTGCCCGACAGTCTCCGGCACCTGGCCGAGCAGGAGGCGATCCTCGCCCGGGACGCGCAGATCCGCGTCTATCCCTACGCGGCCATCACCGTGGGGGAAAAGGGCGAGGAACTGGCCGATCTGGAGGCTCTGGCCCCCCGGGTCGTGGCCTTCTCCGACGACGGGCACGGCGTCCAGTCCGAGGCCATGATGCGCGAGGCCATGCGGAGGGCCAGGGCCCTGGGCAAGCTGATCGTCGCCCACTGCGAGGATAACGCCCTCCTGCGCGGGGGCTACATCCACGAGGGGGCCTACGCCGCCGCCCACGGGCACAGGGGCATCTGCTCCGAGAGCGAGTGGGGCCAGATCGCCCGGGATCTGAAGCTGGCGGAGGAGACCGGCTGCGCCTACCATGTGTGCCACATCTCCACGAAAGAGAGCGTGCAGCTCATCCGCGAGGCCAAGGCCCGGGGCCTGGACGTGAGCTGCGAGACCGCGCCCCACTACCTGCTGCTGGATGAGGACGACCTGCGGGAGGACGGGCGCTTCAAGATGAATCCCCCGCTGCGCGCAAGGGAGGACCGGGAGGCGCTGATCGAAGGGCTGCTGGACGGCACGATCGACTGCATCGCCACCGACCACGCGCCCCACAGCGCGGCGGAAAAGGCCAGGGGTCTCGCCGGCAGCGCCTTCGGCATCGTCGGCATCGAGACGGCCTTTCCCCTGCTCTACACCTATCTGGTCAAGCCCGGGATCCTCAGCCTGGAGGCGCTTTTAGCGCATCTGGTGACGATCCCCCGCGAGCGCTTCGGCATCCCCCAGGGGGACGACTTCACGGTCTGGGACCTGAACGCGGACTACACGATCGACCCGGAGGACTTCCTCTCCCTGGGGAAGGCGACGCCCTTTGAGGGCTGGCATGTGAACGGCAAATGCCTGCTGACCGTCTGCGGCGGAAAAGCAGTCTATATGAACACGGAGGCTTAAGCAATGGCAAAACGTACGGATATCAAAAAGGTTCTCATCATCGGCTCCGGCCCCATCGTCATCGGCCAGGCGGCGGAGTTCGACTACGCGGGCACCCAGGCCTGCCTGGCCCTCAAGGAGGAGGGCTACGAGGTGGTGCTGGTCAACTCCAACCCCGCCACCATCATGACCGACACCTCCATCGCCGACAAGGTGTACATGGAGCCGCTGACCCTGGAATACGTGGCCAAGATCCTGCGCTACGAGCGGCCGGACGCCATCGTGCCCGGCATCGGCGGGCAGACGGGCCTCAACATGGCCATGCAGCTGGAGCGCAAGGGCATTTTGCGCGAGTGCGGCACCAAGCTCCTGGGCACCAGCAGTGAGAGCATCGAGCGCGCCGAGGATCGGGAGCTCTTCAAAGAGATGTGCCTCTCCATCGGCGAGCCGGTCATCCCCTCGGAGATCACCTACAACCTGGACCAGGCCCGGGCCGCGGCCGCACGCATCGGCTATCCGGTGGTGCTGCGCCCCGCCTTTACCCTCGGCGGCACCGGCGGCGGCTTTGCCTACAGCGAGCAGGAGCTCAACGACATCGGCGCCAACGCCTTCAAGCTCTCCCCCGTGCACGAGGTGCTGGTGGAAAAGAGCGTCAAGGGCTACAAGGAGATCGAGTTTGAGGTCATGCGCGACTCCAACGACACCGCCATCACCATCTGCGGCATGGAGAACGTGGACCCCGTGGGCGTGCACACCGGCGACTCCATCGTCGTGGCGCCCATCCTCTCCCTGAGTGAGCACGACCTCAAGATGCTCAACGACAGCGCCATCAAGATCATCCGGGAGCTGAAGATCGAGGGCGGCTGCAACGTGCAGTTTGCGCTGAACCCCGAGAGCAGCGAGTACTTCCTCATCGAGGTCAACCCCCGCGTCTCCCGCTCCTCGGCCCTGGCCTCCAAGGCCAGCGGCTATCCCATCGCCCGGGTCACGGCCAAGATCGCCCTGGGCATGGCCCTGGAGGAGATCCCCGTCGCCGGCGGCACCGCGGCCATCGAGCCGAGTCTCGACTACCTGGTGGCCAAGTTCCCCCGCTTCCCCTTTGACAAGTTCCCCGACGCGCCCAACACCCTGGGCACCCAGATGAAGGCCACGGGCGAGGTGATGGGCATCGGCTCCACGCTGGCCGAGTGCTTCCTCAAGTCCGTGC
>CAMNKQ010000086.1 GCA_946542465.1 uncultured Clostridia bacterium
TTGCGAATGTTTTTAGTTTCCATGTGTTGCTTCCTCTCTGTCAAATATATAGGCACAAAAAAAGATGGCACAGATACGCAGTATCTCTTTTAGATTATACACTATCATGCATAGCTTTGGCAACACAAATTTTTCCGCCGCTTTCCGACTTTTTCCGCCGCTTTCCGACTTTTTGCGTCTGTTCCGTAAAAAGAGGCTGAGAAAAAGGACGCTGACCTTCCGTAGGGGCTGGCGTCCTCGACAGCCCGCGTCAGACTGTCGACAAAGTCGGTTTTTGTCATTGCGAACCAGTGACCGACGTCACTGGTGTGGCAATCCGTATTCCCCGAAAATTGCATGTTTACTGACTTTTTTACCGGAGAACGGATTCCCACGCCAGTGTGCGCACTGGCTCGGAATGACACGTTTTGAGGCTTGTCTACCATTGACGTCCCCTCCGGAGAGGGGCCGCAAGTGGATAAAAATCAGAAGCGCAGGATCACGCTCACGATCAGCAGCGGGATGAGCCAGAAGAGCCCGTAGAAGAACAGGGCGCCCAGGCCGACGCTGCCGGCGGTGAGAAACTGGATAAACACCATGAACACGCCCACCACCGCGGCCAGCAGGCTGATCATGAGGTTGATGCGGATGGCGATGTACAGGCTGCGCCCGGTGTCGGCCATGTGCACCAGCGGGCCCAGACCCTCCCGGCAGAGAACAGCGGCGATCTTCCGCGGCTCTTTGGATTGAGGCTCGGAGATGGCGAAGCGCTCCACATAGGGCGGGAAGTCGTAGCCGTCGGTGGCCAGGTCAAAGATGTCGTGCAGCATCTCGGGGTTGATGTTGAAGTCCCGCACGGCGAAAACCGGGTGCCGGTTGGAGCGGATCAGACCGACCAGCGCCTTGCGCACGGTGGGGTTGGCCTCGTACTTCATGTTGAAGATGCCGTAGAGCACCCCGTCAATGGCCAGCAGCACCGAGGTCTTGGTCACCAGCCGGTAGGGGATGCGCACGTTCATCAGGCGCATCAGCTCCGTGCCGCCGCAGAGGACGGTCTGCCCGTCGATGGTGGCCTTCATGCCGCCGCCCGGAAGAAATTCAAAGTTCTCCACCTGGCGCATGACGCAGCCGTTGCGCTGCATGAGATCGGCAAAGCAGGAGCCGAGACCCGCGCCGGAGGCGGTGATCATCGTGCCCGCGTAGGCGATGATGCGCTCGGAGGGCACGTCCGCGAAGATGCGGATGGAGTCGATGTCCACGCTGCCCTCGGGGAAGAGATCCCGGTCGGTGACGATGAGGTTGTTGCTGCTGCCCACGTCGCACAGGCCGGACCAGCCGGCGATGGCCGCACCGCTGGGGAAGATGCGGTTGGCGCCCACAAAGAAGGGCAGCGCGTAGCACAGCAGCGCCGTGACCGGCGTGGCCGGGGCCAGAACGGCGGTAAAGACATAGAGAAAGTCGCCGGCGCTCTTCTTGGCCAGGACGACGATCATGCTCATCAGGAAGGCCAGGACCAGCAGCAGGGGGGAGGCCCGGTTGTAGGCCGTCTCGTCGGGAGGCGCCTCCTCGCTGCGGCGGACAAAGCCACTCACCGGCCGGAGAGACTTGATGAGGGTGACGGTGCGGCCGCCCTTCTCGCTCTCGGCGGTGACGCTGTAGGCCTGCTTGCCGATGGCGGGCACGCGCAGGGACTTGCGCAGGCCCCGGGCGCTCAGCAGCGCCGAGCACAGCACGCCCAGCAGGGACATGCTGCTGAGGGCGCAGAGGGGCATATGGGGCTGGCCGAAGCCGTCCAGCAGCACGGCCAGGGCGTCGAGGCTGGTCAGAACGCAGCTCAGGGCTGCCAGGGAATCCGCGCCGAAGCGGGCCCGGGCCAGATTGATGGCGGAGCCGGTGATCACATCCAGGCTCAGCAGCATGATGCCCAGCTGCAGCGCCAGACACATGCCGGCGGCCACCTGGATGGAGCGCAGCGCGCCGGTGACGGGCAGGCCCAGGGAGATATAGGACAGAATGAGCCAGAGCACCAGGGCGATGCGGAAGCGCAGGCGCAGGGACTGGACAAAGGAGCCGTAGTAGCGGGAGGCCGCCGCGGGCTTGAGCTCGGGCCCCAGCTCCTCTTCCTCGGTCTCCATGGTCTCGGCGCTCTCGCTGCCGGCGACGCCGCGCAGGCGCAGCCACAGCCCGGTCACCAGACCCAGCAGATAGTCGCCAAAGCTGGGGAAGGCGTTGGGATCGGCCTCCTCCTCGCTCTCGTAATCCTCGTCCGCGGCGTAGGCGGCGGGATAGGCGGCCGTGTCGTCCAGCGCGTCGCCGCGCGGGGCCTCGGCCTTCTTTGCTTTTTTCTTGCCTCCGGCCTTCTTTTTCCCGAAGGGCAGCGCGCTCAGCAGGGCCTTCGCTCCGGCGGGGCTCTTCTTCTTTGGCGCCTCGTCGGCGGTCTCCTCCCGGGGCGGCTCCGCCTCTTCCGGCTCATCCGCCGGGGCGGCCTGGGGCTTGCCCAGCTCCATGGCCTCGCGGGGGAAGTGGATCGAAAAGTCCTCGTCCCGCGGGGCGGGGGCCTTCGCCTCCTCCGGGGCCGGGGCTTTTGCCTCTTCGATCGGCGGCGCGGCGCTCTCGGCCTTGGCGGGCGTCTCGTCCAGGTGGGCGAACAGGGCCCGGGCCTCGTCCTCCATGTGGGAGCGGCGGCCACGGTGCTCGCGCGGCGTCTCCGCCGCTTCGGGCGCGGCGGGCGTCTCCGCCCTTGGCGCCTCCGCGGGCTTGGTGATGGGCGCGCCGAACTCCGCCATGATCTCCTCAAAGGACAGATGGCCTGCGGCGGGCGCGGCGCTCTCGCTGCGGCGGCCCTGCAGAGGGCGGATGCCGGCGGGCAGAGCGTCGGCGCTGTCGATATTCGCTTGTTCTTCTGTCTGCGCCTGGGCGGGCAGATCGTCTCTGTGCGTCATGGGCTGTCGCTTCCCGGCAGCGCGCGGGCGCTCGTCAAAGACCGAGTGCTCCATGTCGCTGCCCATTTTGAATTCGTTTACAATGTCCATCCAGTCCCAGCTTCCCTCGGCGACGGGGGCCGGCTCTTCCCGGACGGGCGTTCTCGGCCGGACGGGACGGGCCTCCTGTCGGCGGCGGGGGCTTTCCCGCTCGCTCTCCCGGCGGCGGGGCGGCTCCTCGACAGGCGGATGGGGGACCCCCTTGCTGTCCCAGTAGGCGTGGAGAGCGGCCCGGGCGGAGAGGGGCTCCTCCGTCTCCGGGGCCGGTTCCGTCTCAGGGCCGAGGGCCTCCTCGCCCTCGGGCGGTTCCTCCAGCTCCACGGCCATGGCGTAGCGGTCCGGGCCGCTGTCGGAGCGGTATTCCTCCAGGATCTCCCGCAGGGAGACGGAGAAAGGCTGGGGCTTTTCCTCAAAAAAGACCTCGCCCCGTTCGGGGGCGTAGATCTCCCCGGCACTCTCGCGTTTGGCGGAGCGGGCGCGGCGCTCGCGGGAATCGGCCTCGCCCGGTGCGCGGGCACTCGGCGTGCGCCGCGGCGGGGGAGAGGACGCGTCTTTCCCGGCTTTCGTATTCATCTTGCGATGCCTGCTCAGCAAATGCGCTCACCCACTTTCTGTCTGTCTGCGGGGACGAGGCTTATACTAAAACCCAATAGAAATCAGACAATCTTTGCGGCCAGATTTGTGCCATACGGCGTTGGGCTCCTTGACCATATATGTCCATTATGCTCTGCGGAGCCCGCCTTGTCTGGCGCAATTCTGCCTCGCAAATCTTTGTCCTCTTCTTATTCGGTTTTAGTATCTTATCCTTTCATGCGCTGCCGCAAAATCTCATACATCGTGATCGCCGCGGCGGCGGAGGCGTTGAGGGAACTGAGCTGCCCCTTCATGGGCAGGCTCACGATAAAATCGCAGCTCTCCGAGACCAGGCGGCCCATGCCATCCCCCTCGGAGCCGATCACCAGCGCCAGAGGGCCGGTGAAATCGGTGTGCCACAGGTCGCTGGAGCCGGTGGCGGCGGTGCCGTAGACCCAGAGCCCCTTCTCCTTGAGCTCCCGGATCACGGCCGGGAGATTGGGGACGCGGGCGATGGCCATATGCTCGGCCGCGCCGGCGCTGGCCTTGTCCACAATGGCGGTGAGCCCGGCGCTGCGGCGCTTGGGGATGATGACCCCGTGGGCCCCGGCGCACTCCGCCGAGCGGATGATGGCGCCCAGGTTGTGCCCGTCGCTGATCTCATCGCAGACGATGACAAAGGGGGCCTCCTGCCGCTCCTCGGCGATGGCGAGGATGTCCTCCACCGTGCAGTACTCCCGCACGGCGCACACGGCGATCACGCCCTGGTGGGCGTGGGTCTGGCTCATGAAGTCCAGCTTGCGCCGGTCGCACTCCACCACCACGATGCCCTTGTCCCGGGCCTTGGAGGCGATATGCCCCAGGGTCTTGTCCACCTCGCCCTTGTTGATAAAGAGCTTGTCGATGGCCCGTCCGGCCCGCAGCGCCTCGATGACGGCGTTGCGCCCTTCGATGATCTCGTTCTGAATGCCGTTTTCTCTCTCCATTGCATAATACTCCAACTTACAAAAATACGTATACCAATATATCACAAGCCCGGATAAATGAAAAGCTTTAATTTCTGGGTTTTTCAAAGAAAAACGGGACGGTAAAAAAGACAAGGCCACTCCGTAGGGGCCGGCGCCCTCTGTCAAGACCGACGCTGCGCAAAGAGAGTTAGGGCATCGAGCGGAAAAAGCTCTGGCGCACCATCCCGGTCATGACCATCGCGGCGCCCCAGTTCGTGTCACTCCTGTACGTGGGCAAGATGTTCGCCTCCGACGGCCTTGTGAACACCTATCTTCTCAAATGGGGCGGACTCCAGCAGCTCATTTATTATGACGAAAGAGCATCTTCGGCATGACCAACAGTCTATCACACCGGCTTCCACTGAAAAAGGGGTGCGGTCCCTTTCGGTTCAGCACCCCTTTGCTTCCGTACGGATCAGGAATCTCCCACATTACCAGACGAGGATCCTGTCCTCAGGCGCCAGGTACATGGCGTCCCCCTCCTGCACGTCGTAAGTCTTATTGAATTCGTCAAACTGCTGCAGGACGACGTTGGTTCTCAGATACGCCAGGGGATGGGGGTCATCGCCCAGAATGTGCAGCTCCCACTTGTAGTTGGAAAAATAGGCGTACTGCTTTGCGTAATAGCGGAAGAAGGCGTCGTAATCAAAGTCCTCATGCTGCCGGGCCAGCCTCAGGATTGCCTGGACGGCGGTGATATCCGCCGTCGCCTCCGCGGAGACCACCCTGCCATCGACGTTGACTCCTTCAAAGACGGAAATCCCGCTGAAGTAATCCACGACCTTCTGGACTCTGGCCTCGAAGGCGGCCTGTTCCTCCTCCGTCCACCAGTCCCTCTCAAGCCCGTTGATATCTACTTTAGATCCGTTCTCATCAAAATTGTGGCTGATCTCATGGGCAAGCACATAGCCGATGGTGGCGTACAGTTCCTCCCTGCTCATTTTAGAGACGTCCCCGTAATCGTCCACAATCGCAACGGTAAACATGAGGGCGTTCAGCTCCGGAAAGGCTCTGGCGTTATTTGCCATTGTCGGCATCCAGGTAAAAGCATGCTGATCGGGGAGAACCGTCTCCCCCACAAGGGCGGCATCTCTCCTGAATCTGAACGCCTCCAGCGCCATGAACATCTCCGCCACACTCTTGCCGCTGAAATCCACGGAACTGTAGTCCACCGGATTGTCCCCGTAGAGCAGGATCAGGTTCAGATCCATGAGCTTCTGCACGGCCTTCTCCTTCGGTATCTGAAGCCGGAAGGGTACAAGCCCATCGGGCGGCCAGGGTACAGTCGGGTCAGGTCGGAGATTACCTTCTCCCCAATCTGACAATTAACGAAACTGAGCAACGGCCCATCGGCAAGTATGGTCGGATGCGCAAGCGCTATCTGAAAGAGCATCGGCCGGTGCTGTACACCAATCTGCTTGTAACTGGCAAACTGGATCAGCATCTGGCCGAGATCGACGAGGCCTGCGAGGAGCGCATGGAACTGATTATGCAACAAATGGCAAAGCAGGAGAGTGTGACAGAGGCGCTCAAGGCTACCGACCAGAGGGCATGGGTCGCTCGAATGAACAGCATCCGGAACCGAGCGGAAGAGATCGTCCTGCAGGAGTCGGTCTATAAGGACTGACTTATTATAGCTTCTCTCATCGCGAAGGCAGGTGATTTCTTCATCCGTATTCCTGAAAAGGGCTGTGCTGAAAGACACAGCCCTCAAGCTGTCGACAAAGCCAAAAGGCTTTGCCGACAGAGGGGATGCAGCCTGC
>CAMNKQ010000087.1 GCA_946542465.1 uncultured Clostridia bacterium
GAGGCGAAAAACTCTGCGAGGCTTTTTCCAACGATAGGGTTTGTCTACAATCTGAGGGCTGTGCTGAAAGACACAGCTCTTAAACTTGTTTAAGCCTTCCGTCTCGACGCGAAGATCATGATGTACGTGCTGATAGAGGAAATGATGAAAGAAACCTAGTAGTTTTACTCATGGATTTGAAATGAATCATTTGCGTATTCTTAGCCCCAGAAAAAAACGCGAGTGTTCGGGCTATACTGGCGGGCGAGGATTTCACAGAGCTCGTGCGGTGTTTCCCGGCAACCTTTTGTCACCCAATGGCGCAGCATTGCAGTCATACCAAAGAGGAAAAACTCGCCGTGGTACTCCATTTCCTCCTCTGTTTGAAAGCCAAATTCCCGGTAATTCAAGCGCTGCAGCTTATCCTGCAGCAGTTCCCAGGCCACGCCAATCACCCCGGTCCGGTTTGTTTCGGTAAAATAAAAGCTGTAGAAGCCGCGGTTTTCTCCAATATAGGCAAACAGCGCCTCAAAGCGGCCTTGATGCGGGTCGAGCCCAGCTCGATACCGAGGACAGTCTTTTCTAAATCCATCATTTTAACTTCCACACCAGATCCTTGACCAGCAGTTCCTCTTCCAGCTTTTCGGGCGTCGTGTCCGCGCCGATGTGGACGAATTCAATGTCCATCATCCGAGCCCAGTCGCGCATCTGCTCGGCGGTCACATCATAGCTCAGCACCGTGTGGTGCGCACCGCCCGCGGTGATCCAGCACTCCACACCGGTGGTGAGATCCGGCAGCGCCCGCCACATGACCCGGGCCACCGGCAGGTTCGGCATGGGCATAATGGGCTTCACGGCCTCGATGTCCTGCACGATGAGGCGCAGTCTGCCGCCCATGTCGATCAGGGAAACCACGATGCCCCTGCCGGCCTTGCCCTCGAACACCAGACGGGCGGGGTCTTTTTCGTTCATGCCGATGCCCAGATGGTGGGTCTCAATACGGGACTTGTCCGCCGCCAGAGACGGGCAGACCTCCAGCATGTGGGCGCCAAGGGAGTATTCCTGCCCTTCGACCAGGTGATAGGTGTAGTCCTCCATGAAGCCACTCGAGCCGTTGCCGCCCTCACCCATGGCCTTGAGGATGGCGGTCATGGCGCTGACCTTCCAGTCGCCCTCGCCCCCGTAGCCGTAGCCCTGGGCCATAAGGTGCTGGGAGGCCAGACCCGGCAGCTGCTCCATGCCGTAGAGATCCTGGAAGGTGTTGGTGAAGGCGCGGCAGCCCTCGCGATCCAGCATCTTCTTCATGGCGATCTCTTCCTTCGCCTGGTAGCGGATGGCAGCGGTGTTGTCGGTATTGAGATCATAGCTTGCCAGATACTCTTTATAGAGCGCGTCCACTTCCTCATCCGTGACGGCGTTCATTTCTTTGACCAGATCGCCCACGGCCCAGGTGTTCACCTGCCAGCCGAGCTTCGTCTGAACCTCGACCTTGTCGCCCTCGGTGACGGCCACCTCGCGCATGTTGTCACCGAAACGCATGACCTTCATCTCTTTGGAGACAGCGACGCCTACCGCGGCTTTCATCCAGTCTGCAATGCGTTTGTGGACCTTCTCATCCTGCCAGTAGCCTGCCACGACCTTGCGCGGCTTACGCAGCCGGGCGCCGATAAACCCGTGCTCCCGGTCGCCATGCGCCGCCTGGTTCAGGTTCATGAAGTCCATGTCGATCTCGTCGTTCGGGATCTCCTTGTTATACTGCGTGGCGAAGTGGAGCCAGGGCTTTTGCAGAGACGCCAGTCCGTTGATCCACATCTTGCTGGGAGAGAAGGTGTGGCACCAGGTGACGATGCCGGCGCACTCGTCGCGGAAGTTTGCCTCCTTGACCACGTCGGTGATCTCCTCGTTTGTCTTGGCCGTCACCTTATACACCAGCGGATAGGGCAGCACCCTGGAGAGCTCCGCCGCCATTTCTCTGGCGCGCTCTTCTACTGTTTCCAGAACCTCCGGGCCGTACAGAAACTGACTGCCGACCACAAACCAGAATTCGTATTGTTTCATCGTTTCTTTTCTCCTGTTGTTCAAAACTGATATTTGCCAGCTGTCACATTTTCTGTTCTCCCGTCTGCCAGCCGGATCTCTGCCGTGCAGTTGGAGGGAATCGTGATGCTGTATTGTATACCGCTTTCGGTCTTCTCCCAACGGCTCTTGACTTCGCCGTAAAGACTTTGGTAGCTGGCCTCGGCGTGCGTCAGCGTACCGCCGGGGATGGGGGTGATTACGAAATGATTTTCCCCCTCCACACGGATCCCCGCGCAAGTATCGAACAGCCACTGACAGACCGCGCCGGGAGAATAGTGGTTGAGGCTTCCGGAGTCGCCCTTGCCCACATAGCCCTCCCATGTCTCCCAGACTGTAGTCGCGCCCTGCTCCACCTCATAGAGCCAGCCGGGCTTTTCCGGGTTCATCAGCACGTTGTAGGCAGTCTCTGCTGCGCCGGCCTCGGTCAGCTCGCCGAGCAGAAATGGCGTGGACAAGAAGCCGGTTCCGACCCGATAATGGAAGTTTTCCGCCGCCTTCACAAGCCTTGCCTGGGCTTTTTTCTTTTCCTCACCGTCCAGCAGCCCCAGGGCCAGCGGACGCACCAGCTTGGCCTGCCGGTCGGTGTCCAGCTCGGCATATCTGGCATAGACTTCTTTTGCCTCTCCGGCGGCTTTTTGGTACTCGTCACAAGGCTCTCCCAGCAGAGAGGCGATCTCGGCCATAGTGGACATGGTGAGATACAGGTAGGCGGTGCACTCCTCCGGGTGTTTGGCTTTCGCACCGTAAACCTTGTCGCGGAACTCAAGCGGCTCCAGCCACTCGCCCAGGTGGACGCCCTTCTCATAGTGGCCGTCCTTCTCCCGTTTTTTCAGCAGGTAGTCCGCATACTTTTTCATCATCGGCCAGCACGAGCGCAGCAGTTCCTTGTCCCCGAAACGCTGGTAATAGCGGTATGGAACAAGATAAATGGCATCCGCCCAGCCAACGGAGGAGCCGGTGGCCTTGTACATCATCTCGACCCCGTTATAGGGCAGCACCGCGGGGATCAGGCCATTTTTATACTGTCCGTCTTCCATGTCGAAAAGCCATTTACGGAAGAAGGGAGCGGTGTTCATGAAATACGCTCCGGTGTGGAAGAACACCTGTGCGTCGCCCGTCCAGCCCAGCCGCTCGCGGGTCGGGCAATCTGTCGGCACATCGAGGAAATTCCCCTTCATGCTCCAGCGGGTGTTCTTCGCCAGCTGGTTCACCCGCTCGTCGGAGCACGAGAAATCTCCTGTCTGCTCCAGATCGGAGTAGACCGCGATGGCGGTGAAGTCCTCGGGCTTGATTTCTACGTCACCGATGATCTGCGCATAGCGGAAGCCGAAGACCGCGAAGCTGGTTTTATAAATATCCTCACCGCCGGAGCAGGTGAACAGGATCTCCTGCAGCGGCGTTTCGACGCTCTCGCCGCTGACCTTCTGCGTCATCAGTTTCTTGATCAGCTTCTGCTGCGTCCAGCCGGCGGCCGGCTTGGTCTCCGCGGCATTGCGTATGACAGTCTGCTCCTTCGCATCATATAGTTCTGTGCAGACGATGCGGATGCGCTGCCCCTTCTTTCCCTTGATACGGAAGCTGAGATAGCCCGCGATATTCTGACCAAAGTCCAGCACTTTTCCGGGCAGGAGCGACGGGGTAAAGCGCTCGTGCTCCATGACCGGCACGTTATCCGAGGCACAGAGCGCGACGCCCTTGGGCGCTGTCACGACTTGTGCCTTGCCGGAATAGCTCGGCCGCATCGTCGCGTTATACACCTCGCCGTCCTTGAGATCGGCAAAGCGGATGGGGCCGTCGTTGGACCAGGCCCAGCTCTCATCAGTGCCGATCGTCTCCACGGTTCCATCGGCATGGGTCAGCTCCAGTTGGGCCAGCACGCTGGTCTGAGTGCCGAAGACGTTCGTGACGCCGTAGGCTGCCACGCTGCCGCGAAACCAACCGTCCGCCAGGCGCAGCTCAACGGTGTTGTGATCTTTGATAAACTCCGTCACATCGTAGGTCTGCACCTGGATGCGCTTGCGGTAGTCCGTACTGCCCGGGGCAAGGATAAAGTCCTCGATCCGTCTGCCGTTGATCGTCACGTCATAGACGCCGCGGGCCGTGGCATAGAGGCGCGCCTTGACGACATCCTTTGCTGCAAATTCTTTCTTGAAGCAGTCCACCGGATAGCGGCGTTTGGGATCAGGCTTATAGTCGCCGCTGATCCATTTGGCCGTCCAGTCGCTCTCTGTCAGCAGCCCCAGTTCAAAGCGGCTTTCGCTTTTTTCTCCCGGTTCCCCGTTTTTGTCCCAGAGCCGGACGCTCCAATTCACCATGTCCCGGCTGTGAAGGTCGTGGCCGCCGTAAGGGATATGCGTCATAGAAGCGCTCTCCACCTTGCCGCTGTCCCATACGGTTTTGCCCGCGCGGGTGCAGATGATCTGATAGGCGCTTTGGGTGACACCATTCTCGCAGTTCCAGTAAAACCGGGGCTTGGGGTTGCCGAGCCCAAGCGGCTCGGTCAGATATTCGACTTGTAAATGCGTTGCTTTCATGTTTTGTCCCTCATCGGACGGCGATTTCCGCCGTTCCGCTCAGTCTGCCATCTGTGGCCGTCACTTTGATTGTTCCAGCCTCGCCAGCCCGGACGACAGCCAGAGCGCGACCGTAATAGGTTGTGAAGCTGCCGGTGTTGTACTGCTCCTCGGTGCAGGGATTCGCGCTGCCGAAGGCCAGCAGCTCGCCGCCCTCCACCGTGACCGTCAGCTTCCGGTCGGCGTTGGATTCCACGACGCCGTTTGCCCCCTCGATGTTCACGGGGACATAGACGACCTCGCCAGGCTTGGCATCACGCTTTTCCGGCCGTACTGCGATCTTCAGCGGCGCGTCGGCGGAGTTAAGCTCACTGCGTCCGGTTTCACGACCGGACGCGTCATAGGCCACCGCCGTGACCGTGCCGGGCTGGTACTTGACCTTGAAAATCGCCTTGCATTCCTTGACCTTCTTCTGTCCAACACTCTTACCGTTAATCAGCAATTCCACCTGCGCCTGATCGGAGTAGACCTCAACCTCGGCTTTGTTGCCCTTGCAGCCCGCCCAGCTCCAGGAAAGGATCGCGTTGGTGCCGCGCCAGACGGATTTCGACGGGCGCACACCGGGGTGGTTCACCGGTTTTACTGCGATCACGGGATTTCCTTCCAACCCCCAGACTGTGGAGGCGTATTTGCAGCTGCCGTCCGGAATGCCGAGGATATCAATGACGCCAGCGCCTGCCAGCACCCAGGGGTAGGGGCGGTTAAAGGGCATGCCGCCGGTATAGCTCCAGGCACCGATGCCTGCTTCACCTAAGTAGTCCCAGCTCGTCCACATGAAGTCGCCGACAAGATAGGGATATTTCTTCACCATCTGCCAGTTCTTCCAGATGTCCTGGGGGAAGGTCTCCGAGCCGAAGACGACGCGGTTCGGATGCGCCTTCTCCTCCAGCGGATAGCGGCCGGAGCCGTAGTTGTAGCCCGCGATATCCAAGGCGTCCAAAAATGGTGTTGTCAGTTCATCTACCTTCTTGGAGTTTCCGGCCTTGTTCATACCGCTTCCGATGAAGGATGCCATGATGTTGAAGGCAAGGCTGGCGTTGCCGCCTTCCTTTTTCTTTTTGCCGTCGCCAGCAGCTGTATTGCTCTCTCCGTCCTGATAGATCCCGCTGCCCTTGGCATAGCGAGACATGATCATCAGGTTCGTCCCGCAAGTCACGGGGCGGGAGGCGTCGAGCTTGTGGCAGAGCTCGACCATCTTCCTGCCGTAGTCCAGTCCCTTGGCCTCGGCGGGCTCGCCCACCTCGTTGCCGATGGAGTAAAGGATCACGGAAGGATGGTTGAAGTCCCGCTCGACCATCGCGGTTACGTCCGATTCCCAGCATTTCTCAAAGTCGCAGCCGTAGTCATGGGGGTTCTTGCGGTTGTACCACATGTCAAAGGTCTCGTCCATGACGTACATGCCGAGCCTGTCGCAGGCGTCCAGCAGCGCCTTGGAGGCAGGGTTATGCGAAGAACGGATGGCGTTGAAGCCGTTCTCTTTCAGGATGCGCACACGGCGCTCTTCGCTCTCGGCATAGGTCGCGGCGCCGAGGATGC
>CAMNKQ010000088.1 GCA_946542465.1 uncultured Clostridia bacterium
CTATAAGCGCTTCCGAACCACCCGCGCCTAGCGCGGGGTTTTCGGATTACAAGAAAAGGGCAGTCCCAAATGGGACTGCCCTCAAGTTCGGCATAAGGGAGAAAAACTTAAGCCTTCTTACCCTTCTTCTGGCTGGACAGAGTCTTGAAAGACATGACTGCCAGAACAACAGCCAGGACAACAAGAGCGATGGACCAGATGGTCTGGAACCAGGTGCCCCAGTCAGCAGCGCCGCCGCCGATCTTACCGAAGTTGGTAACGATGGTGAAGCAGAGAGCGGTGATGGTGGCGCAGAGCATGAAGACCATCGGGAAGTAGAACATCTTGTTGTTGCGGCCGATCTTGCCGAGCCAGGTGCAGACAGCGAGCATTGCAACGCCGGCCAGCAGCTGGTTGGCGGAACCGAACACGCTCCAGATCTGGCTCAGGCCCATGAAGCCCATGCCGCAGCCGATGATGACCATGATCAGGGTGGAGACGATCGGGGTGGAGAAGAACTTGGCAGCGCCGGTCAGATCCTCGTGGGTCTTTCCTTCCGGAGTCAGCAGCTCGGCGAACAGATAACGGCACAGACGAGTCGCAGAGTCAAGGGAGGTCAGAGCGAAGACGGAGACGGCCAGGGTGAACAGGTTGTAGATGATACCATAGGACTTCTCGCCAGCGAAGGAGGCGAACATGGTAGCAATACCACCGGCGAAGATGGTGGGAGGAGCGGAGAGCAGATACTTCTCGCCGCCGCCAGCGTTGGTCTGGGACCACACCACGCCGATAGCGATCAGGGAGATAACGCCCAGAGCGGACTCGATGACCATGGAGCCGTAGCCGATGATCTGAGCATCCTTCTCATTGTTGATCTGCTTGGAGGAAGTACCGGAGCTGATCAGAGAGTGGAAGCCGGAGCAGGCGCCGCAGGCGACCGTGATGAACAGGAACGGGAACAGGGGCTGGCCGGCGGGGTTCTTCCAGCCGTAGAAGGCGGGAGCCTCGACGGTGGCAGCGCCGGTGAAGGTGCCGCCCAGGATGGCGACAACAGCCAGGATCATCATGCCGTACAGCAGGAAGGAGCTGAGGTAGTCACGGGGCTGCAGCAGGATCCACACAGGAAGCAGAGAAGCGACGGTGACGTATACGGCGATGAAGAGCACCCAGAAGGTACGGCTGAAGTGCAGGCCAGCATACTGACCGATCACGACGATGGCGATGATGCCGATGATGCCGATGATGGTGGCGGGGCCGACCTTGGCGTTCTTGCGGTACACGAAGTAACCGAAGATCGCAGCAATGACGATGAACAGGATGGAGGTCATTGCGGTGGAGCCGTTGGCGGCATAGGTGGCAGCGGCGGGATCCACAGAGGCGAAGGTACCGGCGACGACCGCGGTGAAGGAGGCGATGACCAGAATCAGAACGGCCAGGGCGAACACGATGAACAGACGCTGGGCCTTGACACCCATGGAGTCCTTCATGATCTCGCCGATGGAGCCGCCGTTGTGGCGGATGGAGGCGAACAGGGCGCCGAAGTCATGCATGGCACCGAAGAAGATACCACCGAGCACGCACCACAGGAACACGGGAACCCAGCCGAACACAGCGGCCTGGATGGGTCCGTTAATGGGGCCGGCACCGGCGATAGAAGAGAAGTGGTGGCCCATCAGCACGGCGGGGTTGGCAGGAACGAAGTCCTTGCCGTCGTAGCTGGTATGAGCCGGGGTTTCGCGATTGGGGTCAACGCCCCACTGCTTGGCAAGCCAGCTACCATAGAACACGTAGCCAAGAGCCAAAGCAACGACCGCGATTACGAGAATAAGTAATGCGCTCACACTTTTCACTCCTTATGAAAATGTTTTTTATTACCATTTGCTTTACGCTTTCTCCTGACGCAAAGCAAACAGCTTACCAAAGAATTTCGGCAGATCGTTCCCTGCCGGGTTGGCGAAGGCCTTCGACTGGCTCAGATCCACCGCGGCGGTGATGAGCTCGGTATACCCGTGCACCGAGAGCGGTCCGTAGCTCTTGGAAAAGCGCTTTTTCTGCACGGCGCGGATCGTATCCTTGTCCAGACTGTCCGCCACGAAAATGACCTTCGCGTTGGTGTACTGGTGTTCCTTGTGGGGCTTCACCTTGGGGAGCATATCCTGCACGGCCCAGTCCATCCATCGGTTCACCGTCTCCACGTCGAAGCTCGGCGCGGAGAAGACATAACAGTATTCATTCTTCTCGTTGCCCCAGATGTTGGCGCTCTTGACGAAGAAATAGCTCTCATCCCGGGAGCGGTACTCGGCCCGGAAGCTCAGGGGCTGCTCCCCTTCCTCTGCGGGAGAGATGGAGTAATAGGCACTGTAGGCGTCCTTGAGCACTTCCAGGAATGTATTCCGCTCAATGGCCATACCTCGCCCTCCAAAAATGAACAAATTATGTACTGACGCTACTATACCTCTAATCGATTCAAATTTCAATACCTTTTTTCTTCAAAACAAGATTTTATTCGTTAAATTGCAATTTTTTTTCGTGAAAAAACAGTCGTCTCCTCCCGTTTACAAGAACAAGATTTTGTAGTATCATGGTGAAAATAATCTAAATGGAGGATTCTCTCTTGCGATACAACTTTTGTGTTCCCTGCCTGTTCGGCCTGGAGGGCCCCATCGCCGACGAGCTCAAACGCCTCGGTATGGAGGGGGTCCGCTCCGACAACGGACGGGTCTATTTCACGGGTGACGAGGGCGCCATCGCCAAGGCAAATCTCTGCCTGCGCATGGGTGAGCGCGTGCTCATCGAGCTGGGTCGTTTTGAAGCCACCAGCTTCGATTCTCTCTTTGAGCAGACAAAGGCCCTCCCCTGGGAGCAGCTCATTCCGAAGGACGCCGCCTTCCCCGTTACCGGCCACAGCCTCAACTCCAAGCTTTTCTCCGTCTCCGACTGCCAGAAGATCATCAAAAAAGCCATCGTGGAGCGGCTGCGCACCCGGTATAAAATTGCCTGGTTTGCCGAGAGTGCCGAGACGGTGCAGATCCGCTTTTCCATCATGAAAGATCAGGTCTCCCTCTGCGTGGACACCAGCGGCGAGGGGCTCCACAAGCGGGGTTACCGGCCGGCCCACAACGCCGCCCCCCTGCGGGAGACGCTGGGTGCCGCCCTGGTAACGCTCTCCCGCTATCGCGGCCGGGACGATTTTGTCGATCCCTTCTGCGGCAGCGGCACCATCCCCATCGAGGCCGCGCTGATCGCCCTCAACCGGGCCCCCGGGCTGAACCGGCATTTTGCCGCCATGGACTGGCAGACGCTGGATCCGCGGATCTGGCGTGAGGCGGCCGAGGAGGCCCGCAGCCGGGAGTATCACGGCGAGTATTCCATACTCGGCACGGATATCGACCCGAAGGCCATCGCCATCGCCCGCGCCAACGCCGAACGGGCCGGTCTGCAGGGCATCGTCCGCTTTGAGGTGGCCGACGCCATGACCTTCGACCGGCCGACCCAGCGGGGCGTCATCGTGACCAATCCCCCTTATGGCGAGCGCATTATGGAAAAGGAACAGGCCGAGCAGCTCTACCGAGGCTTTGGCGCGGCCTGGCGAAACACGGAGAACTGGCAGCTCTATCTGCTCTCTTCGCATACGGAGTTTGAGCGCTGCTTCGGCCGACAGGCCGACAAGAAGCGGAAGCTGTATAACGGTATGATCAAGTGCGACCTGTTTATGTATTTTAAATAAGAAAGAAAACGAGGACGAGAGAGAATGAAGCACCTGTTTATTGTCAATCCCATTGCGGGCGGCAAGGACAAAACCGCCGAGGTACGTGCAAAAGCCGAGCGCGCTTTTCAGACTCGTGCCGACAGCTATGAGCTCTATGTCACCAAGGCCCCGATGGACGCCGTGGATAAGCTCCGGCGGGAGGCCGCCTCCGGCGAGGAGCTGCGGGTCTATGCCTGCGGCGGCGACGGCACCTTTAACGAGTGCGTCAACGGCGCGGCTTTGCTGCCCAACGTGGCCGTCTGTCCCTTTCCCACCGGTACCGGCAACGATTTCTGCCGGACCTTCGGGGCGGAACAGGAGCTGTTCCGCGATCTGGATGCGATTCTGGACGGGGACGTGCACCCCATCGACCTGATCGACTGCAACGGGCGCTACAGCGTTAACATCTGCTCCGTCGGCGTCGACGCGCGCATCGGCACCAGCGTCCACAAGTATACAAAGCTCCCCCTCGTCAACGGTCCCATCAGTTATGTGATTTCCGCGATCGCCAATGTCTTTCAGGGCATCGCCCGCCCCATGACCATCCGCTGCGGCGGGAAAACGATCCGGGGGCCCCAGTCCCTCGCCTGCGCCTGCAACGGGCAGTTTTACGGCGGCGGCTTCCATCCTTCGCTGACCGCCCGCCCCGATGACGGCGTACTGGATATCTTCATTGTCAAGAAGGTCAGTCTTCCCCTCTTCGCCGCGCTCATCGGAAAATACGCCGCTGGGAAGGCCGCCGAGATGAGCAAGTATGTCTATCACATGCAGGGTGACTCCCTGGAGATCGACTTTGAATCGGAGGACGTGGTCAACCTGGACGGCGAGGCGATGTATGCCAAAGAAGTGCGAATGAAGCTGATTCCCGGCGCTCTGCGTCTGATCGTGCCGGCTGGTATGCGTTTCTTCCGACAGTCGTAACAAATTGTTTAAAACTTTTTTTACATAGGGACTTGCAAAAACGGAAAAGTGTGGTATCATTAGCATCGTTAGCACTCAGGTATTTTGAGTGCTAACGATGCTGATTTTTGTAATAATATAAAATGGAGGTATATAACGATGAAACTGAAACCTTTAGCTGACCGTGTCGTTCTCAAGCAGAACGCCGCCGAAGAGCGCACTTCCTCCGGTATTTTCCTGACCGCTTCCGCCCAGGAAAAGCCCGAGGTCTATGAGGTCGTGGAAGTCGGCCCCGGCGGCATGGTCGACGGCAACGAGGTCACCATGATCGTCAAGCCCGGCCAGAACGTGCTGGTCGGCAAATACAGCGGCAGCAAGGTCAAGCTGGACGAGCAGGAGTACACCATTGTCCGTCAGGCTGACATTCTGGCCGTTATCGAGTAAAAGGAGGAACATGCATTATGGCAAAGCAGATTATTTACGGTGAAGAGGCCCGCAAGGCCATTGAGCGCGGTGTCAACCAGCTGGCTGATACCGTCAAGATCACCCTCGGCCCCAAAGGCCGCAACGTGGTTCTGGATAAGAAGTTCGGCACTCCCCTGATCACCAACGACGGTGTCACCATCGCCAAGGAGATCGAGCTGGAGGATGCTTTCGAGAACATGGGCGCCCAGCTCATCAAGGAAGTCTCCACCAAGACCAACGACGTGGCCGGCGACGGCACCACCTCCGCCACCGTTCTGGCCCAGGCGATGATCGGCGAAGGCCTGAAGAACCTGGCCGCCGGCGCCAACCCCATGACCATGAAGCGCGGCATGCAGAAGGCCACCGCCGCCGCGGTCGAGGCTGTCAAGGCCGTGTCCCAGCCCGTTTCCGGCTCCAAGGACATCGCCCGTGTCGGCACCATCTCCTCCGGCGATGAGCTGATCGGCTCCCTGATCTCCGAGGCCATGGAGAAGGTCAGCCAGAACGGCGTCATCACCATTGAAGAGAGCAAGACCGCCGAGACCTACAGCGATGTGGTCGAGGGCATGCAGTTTGACCGCGGTTACCTCTCCCCCTATATGGTCACCGATACCGATAAAATGGAAGCCGTCATCGACGACGCCTATATCCTGATCACCGACAAGAAGATCTCCAACATTCAGGAGATCCTGCCCCTGCTGGAGCAGATCCTGCAGTCCGGCAAGAAGCTGGTCATCATCGCCGAGGACGTGGAGGGCGAAGCCCTGGCCACCATCCTGGTCAACAAGCTGAGAGGCACCTTCACCTGCATCTGCGTCAAGGCCCCCGGCTTTGGCGACAGAAGAAAAGAGATGCTGCAGGATATCGCCATCCTGACGGGC
>CAMNKQ010000089.1 GCA_946542465.1 uncultured Clostridia bacterium
ATCAAAAGCGGGCAGGCAATTCAAGAGCCAGAGGGGAAAAAGTGGCGATCTTCCCGCAACATACGAAAACTCCCACCTCTGGGCGGGAGTCAATGTGTAGACAAAGCTCAAAACGTGTCATTCCGAGCCAGTGCGCACACTGGCGTGGGCGTAGGGATCCGTTCTCCAGTAAAAAAGTCAGAAAACATGCAATTTTCGGGGAATACGGATTGCCACCCCAGTGACGTCGGTCTCTGGTTCGCAATGACAAAAACCGACTTCGTCGACAGTCTGAAACTCCCGCCTCTGGGCGGGAGTTAAAACGCTTATTTTATATAGTCTTCGAGTCGGGAAACGCCTCCGGTTAAACGGTCGGCGTTTTCAATATAGTCCAGCGCTGCGGCGGGACTGTCGCAGAGGGCGTAGAGCTTCAGGCAGTTGGCGCTCATGAAGCCCGTCTCGGCCGAGTGGCGCAGCAGCTCCTGCATGGCGTCGTAGCAGCCCAGAGTGTTGAGCAGGGCGATGGGCTTGTCATGTTGGCCCAGCTGCTTGAGGGTGAGGGTCTCGAAGAATTCCTCAAAGGTGCCGATCCCGCCGGGCAGCACCACGAAGGCCTCGGCTTTCTCCTCCATAATGGCTTTCCGCTCCCGCATCGTCTCGGTATAGATCATGCGGGTGCAGCCGGGGTAGAGGATACCGGGCTCGTCAAAAAACCGGGGCGCCACGCCGATGATCTCCGCGCCGGAGGCTCCTTCGGCGCAGGCTCCCATCAGTCCGCCGGCCCCACCGCCGAAGATCAGGCTGTGGCCGCGCTCGGCCAGCAGGGTGCCAAAGCGCCGTGCGTCCTCATAATACCGTGGCTCAAGCCGGTTGCTGGATGCGCCGTAGATGCAGATCTTCATCTAAAGTCCCTCCAAAAATGTTTTATTCAGTATAGCACAGAGGCATAACGATGAAAAGCCCGGCTTGACCGGGCGAAAACTTTACGGTATAGTGTACAATTAGGAAAGTAGGGTGCTTATGAAACGATTTCTTATCTTGATAGTTGCGGCAGCGCTTGCCCTGCCTCTCTGCGCCTGTGGAGAGCGGGAACCGGAAGGGCAGGACGGAAGGCTTAGTATCGTGACCACGGTGTTCCCGGCCTACGATTTTGCCCGTCAGGTGGCGGGAGATCAGGCCAAGGTGACGCTGCTGGTCCCACCCGGGGCGGAGACCCACAGCTTTGAACCGACTGCCCAGGACATACGGCGGATCCAGAGCTGCGATCTGCTGATCTGCAACGGGGGGGAATCCGAAGCCTGGCTGGAGACACTGCTGGCCGGACAGGAGACGGAGATCCCCAGCCTTGTGATGCTCGAATGCGTGGACGCGCTGGAAGAGGAACTCAAGGAAGGTATGCAGGAGACAGAAGAAGAGGGCGAAGAAGACGAGATCGAGTACGACGAGCACGTCTGGACCTCACCGGTGAACGCCCAACGGATCTGCCGCGCCATTGCAGAGGCGCTGGAGGCCCGGGATGAGGAGCACGGAGACCTATATCGGGCTAACTGCGAGGCCTACTGTGAAAAGCTTATGGAGCTGGACGCGGCTTTCCGCGCGGTCGTGGAGCAGGGGAATCACAGCACTGTGATCTTTGCCGATCGTTTTCCGGTGCGCTATTTTGTGGAAGAATACGGTCTGGACTATTTCGCCGCCTTCCCCGGCTGCGCCGAGGATACGGAGCCCGCGGCGGGCACGGTGGCGTTCCTGATCGACCGGGTGCGGGAGGAACAGATCCCGGCGGTATTCTATATCGAGTTTTCCAACGAAAAGATGGCGGATGTGATCTGCGAGGACACGGGCTGCAAAAAGCTGCTGTTCCACTCCTGCCACAACGTGACGGCGGATCAGTTCAAATCCGGTATCAGTTATTATGAATTGATGCAGGGTAATGTGGAGAGCCTGCGGGAGGCATTGGCATAATGGCGATTTTGACGGCAAAGGATCTGAGCTTTGCTTACGACGGAAAAACCGTGCTGGAGGGCGTGAATTTCTCTCTCTCCGCCGGGGATTATCTCTGTGTGGTGGGGGAGAACGGCTCCGGCAAGTCTACCCTGATCAAGGGCCTTCTGGGCCTGAAAGCGCCGGATGGTGGCAGCATCGTCTTCGGAGAGGGTCTCAAGGCCACCGAGATCGGCTACCTGCCCCAGCAGACCCAGCTGCAGCGGGATTTCCCGGCCAGCGTCCGGGAGGTGGTGCTCTCGGGCTGTCTCAATTCCCTGGGGCGGCGGCTCCACTACAACGCGGAGGACCGCGCCCGCGCGGACATGAACATGGAGCGCATGGGCATCGAGGATCTGAAAGAGCGCAGTTACCAGGATCTCTCCGGCGGCCAGCAGCAGCGGGTGCTGCTGGCCCGGGCTCTTTGCGCCACGAAAAAGCTTCTGCTGCTGGATGAACCGGTCACGGGCCTGGATCCCATCGCAACAGGGGAGATGTATAACCTCATCAAGCTGGTCAATCTCTGTGATGATATCACGGTGATCATGGTCTCCCATGATATCCACGCGGCGGTGCGCTATGCGACCCATATTCTGCATCTGGGTCAGCGGCAGCTCTATTTCGGCACGGCGGCCGCGTACCGGGAGAGTACGCAGGCCCGGCGCTTCTTGGGAGGGAACCGGCTATGAGTGAGATCCTGTCGATGTTTTCCTACCACTTTATGCAACGCGCCCTGATCGTGGGCGTGCTGGTGAGTCTCTGCGCGGCCCTGCTGGGCGTCTCCCTGGTGCTCAAGCGCTATTCCATGATCGGCGATGGGCTGAGCCATGTGGGCTTCGGCGCGCTGGCCATCGCCTCGGCGCTGCATCTGGCGCCGCTGGCCGTGGCGATCCCGGTGGTAATGCTGGCGGCGGTGCTGCTGCTCCGGCTGAGCCAGTCCATCCGTATCAAGGGTGACGCCATGATCGCTCTCATCTCCTCCAGCGCCCTGGCCATCGGCGTGGTCAGCGTCTCGGTCACCACCGGCATGAATACCGAGGTCTCCAGCTATATGTTCGGCAGCGTCCTGTCTCTGAGCCGCTCGGATGCGATTTTGAGCGTGCTGCTGTCGCTGGGGGTGCTGCTGCTCTTCGTGCTGTTTTATCCCCGGCTTTTTGCCGTGACCTTTGACGAGACCTTTTCCAAGGCCACCGGCACCCGGACGGAGCTCTACAACACGCTCCTCGCCGTGCTCACGGCGGTGACCGTGGTGCTCGGCATGCGGATGATGGGCGCCCTGCTCATCTCCAGCCTCATTATCTTCCCGGCCCTCTCCGCCATGCGCGTCTGTAAGAGCTTTCGCAGCGTGGTGATCTGCGCCGCCTGCATCTCCGTGGGCTGCTTCCTGGTGGGTTTGATTGCCTCTTACTTCCTGGAGACCCCCACGGGGGCGAGCATCGTCCTGGCCAATCTTCTGGTGTTTTCCGTTTTTTCCTTGCATAAAGCACGGAATATTCATTAAATATCCGGCGTGATTGTGAATGCTCCCTGAAAAATGAATAAACAAAAACAAAAAAGAAAAAAATAGAATATTTTTTCAAATAGCTATTGACAAGTGAAGCCCTTAGTGCTATTATCACAATCGTTCCAACGAATATTTATTCAAGTTGACGAAAGTGAGGGTATAAAAATGAAAAAGATCGTTTGCTTGGCGCTTGCGCTGGTCATGATTCTCGCACTGGCTGCCTGCGGCTCCGCGCCGAAAGAAAACCAGGCTTTGAACGAAATCAAGAAGAGCGGCGTCCTGACCGTTGCCCTTTCCCCCGACTTCAGCCCCATGGAGTTTGTGGACTCCTCCAAGGAAGGCCAGCAGTCCTATGTGGGCTTTGACGTGAGCCTGGCCAAATACCTGGCCGAGGAGCTGGGCGTGACGCTGGACATTCAGGCCATGAGCTTCGACGCTTGCCAGACGGCTGTCTCCTCCGGCAACATCCCCGTCTCCATCTCCGGCTACAGCTGGACCGAGACCCGTGCCGAGAACTATGAGCTGTCCGATTACTACTATGCCGGCGACAACGAGACCGAGCAGGTCATCCTGATCCGTGCTGAGGACGCGGAGAAATACACCAAGGCGGAAGACTTCGACGGCGCCTCTGTCGGCGCCCAGAACGCCTCCCTGCAGATGGATCTGGTCACCTCTCAGCTTCCCAATGCCAAGGCTGTCACGATCGGTGAGATCGGCGTCGGCGTGATGGAGCTGGAGGCCGGCAACATTGAGGCTCTGGCGGTGGCCGACGGCAACGGCACCCAGATCATTGCCAACCACCCCGGACTGGTCAAGTGCAGCTGGGAGTTTGAGGTCGCCGAGGAGTTTGAGGCGAACGTGATCCTGATCCACAAGGGCGAGAAGGAACTGCTTGACGCGATCAACGCCGCTCTGGCCAAGGCCTATGACGCCGGTTACTACGACACCTGGTATCAGGAAGCTCTGGAAATCGCCGCCAGTGCCAGCGCCATTGAAGTCACGCTGGACAACTGAGTTCAGAGACAGAAACCGTTGAGAAATTGCCGGGGTGCTCTTTCCGGAGCACCCCGCTTCGTATGAAAAGAGGAAGCTATGAATTTTGCGACGATAGGCCATAACATCGTAAAGCTCACGATCAAATACTGGGACAAGTTCCTGCTCACCGGCATGGGCTACACGCTCTCCCTTGCGGCCATAACGGTGGCGGTCGGTGCCATTCTGGGCTCGCTCATCGCGCTGCTGCGCATGTCAAAGTTCCCGCCCTTCCGCTGGATCGCCGGGATCTATACCGAGATCATCCGCGGCACGCCCATGCTGCTGCAGCTCTATCTGTTTTATTTCGCCCTGCCGCAGTTGATCCCCTTCCTGAACCGGAAACAGTATCTCTGCGTGGCGATCGCCCTGGTGTGCAACAGCGCGGCCTACGTCTCGGAGATCATCCGTTCCGGTATTCAGGCGGTGGACATCGGGCAGACCGAGGCGGCCCGTTCTCTGGGCTTGAGCCAGCATCTGACCATGACGCAGATCATTCTGCCCCAGGCGATCAAGAACATCCTGCCGGCCCTCGGCAATGAATTCATCATGATCGTGAAGGATACCTCGCTGGCTTCCACCTTCTTTATCGGCGATTTGATGACCCAGTGCCTGCTCATCAAGGGCACGACGTATCTGACTATGGAACCGCTTATCATGGTGGCGGTGGTATACTTTGTGCTGACCTTTGTGCTGAGCAAACTGCTGGCTGTGTTTGAGAGGAGGCTGCGCCGTGGCGACATCCGATAAGCTGATCCAGGTACAGGATCTGAAAAAATATTACAATGGCGACCAGATCAAGGCGCTCGATGGCGTGAGCGTGGACATCAACAGGGGCGATGTGATGGTCATCATCGGGCCCTCCGGCTCCGGCAAGTCCACCTTCCTGCGTTCGCTGAACCTGCTTGAGGTGCCCACCTCCGGTTCCATCATCTTCGAGGGGACCGATATCACCAAGAAGAAGGGTCCCGACGGCAAGAAGCTGAACATTGACCTGCACCGGCAGAAGATGGGCATGGTGTTCCAGCATTTTAATCTCTTCCCCCACAAGACCATTTTGCAGAACATGACCCTGGCGCCCATCAAGGTCAAGGGCGTACCCCAGGCGGAGGCCGAGGCCAAGGCCCGGGATCTGCTGGATCGCGTCGGCCTGGCTGACCGCGCCGACGCCTATCCCATCCAGCTCTCCGGCGGCCAGAAGCAGCGTGTGGCCATTGTGCGCGCCCTGGCCATGGAGCCGGATGTGATGCTCTTCGACGAACCCACCTCCGCCCTTGACCCCGAGATGGTGGGCGAGGTGCTGGATGTTATGAAAAAGTTGGCGCGGCAGGGCATGACCATGGTGGTTGTCACCCATGAGATGGGCTTTGCCCGTGAGGTGGGCAACCGGGTCCTCTTCATGGACGACGGCAAGATCCTGGAGCAGGGAAGCCCCGATGAGATCTTCA